>JAFQLA010000261.1 GCA_017396725.1 Oscillospiraceae bacterium | reverse complement strand
TCACGACAGCGAAGCGCTTCTCTGCCTTGTACCTCATGAGGTGGCGGAAGATCTGGAAAAATACTGTTTCGACTTTGCGGCAAACTGGGTCTGGAAGGGGCCCGAAAAAGAGCGGTTCCTGCGCCCCTTTGGGGAAGGGCTTATGGGCGTCTGCTTCGGCGCGGAAGATTTCATCGACTATCTCGCCCGCCACGCCTTCCCCGACCGTCCCGCCGGGGTGGTGCGGGGCCTTGGCTGCTATGACTATGAGATCCCCGCGGAGTTCGCTCATCTCCCCCGCTATAATTTCTGAAAAGAAAAATCCCCTGGGCCTTTCGGTCAAGGGGATCTTTTTTTACTTCTTCATGAACTTCTTTGCAAAGAAGATGATGTAATACAATCCAAGGCCCACGGCGATGGCCACCACCAGATCGAAGATCACGGTGAGGGCGAAGGTCAGCACCAGCACAAGGATATCCACGGCGTTCTTTTCGCGGATCACTTCCACGAAAGCGTGCCAATGGCTCATGTTGTATGCCACGATGAAGAGCACAGCCGCGATGACGGGCATGGGGATCAAAGAGGCATAGGGCATAAAGACCACCATCACAAGCAGCAGCACGATGGCGTGGACCATGCCGGCGATGGGGCTCTTGCCGCCGTTTTTGATGTTGGCGGCGGTGCGGGCGATAGCGCCGGTAGCGGGGATGCCGCCGAAGAGAGCGGAGCCCACATTGCCGATGCCCTGCGCCACCAGCTCGGCGTTGGAGCGGTGCTTGGTGCCGGTCATATTGTCAGCCACCACGCAGAAGAGCAAAGATTCAATGGCGGCGAGAACGGCGATGGTGATGGCGTCCATCACAACGGAGCCTGCCAGCTCCAGATCGAATACGGGCACATGGAACTTAGGCAAACCGCCTTCCACGGTGTAGAGATCGCCGATGGTGTTGACGGGGAGATCCAGCAGCGCCACGGCAGCCGCGCCCAGCAGCACGGCAACCAGAGAGCCGGGGATCTTGCTCACACCCTTGAGCTTGGGCCACACAATGAGGATGGCAAGGCTCACAACGCCTACTGCCACGCCCCAGAGGTTGACGGTGGAGATATTTTCAATAAAGCCGTGGAGCTTTTCGGTGGTTTCAATGGGCTTGAAGCCTTCGGGATAGGTGATGCCGAAGAAATCCTTGAACTGACCGATGAGAATGGTGACGGCGATACCCGCGGTAAAGCCGATGGTGATGGGATGGGGCACAAAGCGAATGAGCTTGCCCAGACGGCAAACGCCCATGATCACAAGGATCACGCCGGCCATCAAGGTGGCGAGCATCAAGCCATCCATACCCTTTTCCGCCACGATACCGGCAACGATGGTGGCAAAGGCGGCGGTGGGGCCTGCGATCTGCACGGTGCTGCCGCCGAAAGCGGAGATGAGGAAGCCTGCCACGATGGCGGTATAAAGGCCTTCTTCAGGGCCAACGCCGCTGGCAAGAGCCAGAGCGATGGAAAGGGGCAGAGCGATGATGGCAACGATGATACCTGCTACGATATCATTCACCAGATCTTTTTTGGAATAGGTTTTCAGCGAGGTAAAGAGCATGGGCTTGAGTTCCATAATGATTCCCTCCGTATCATATATTCAGCGGTTTTTCCGCTTATCGCACAGCGGATAAGTATAGCAGAATTTGTCAGGATTTGCAAGAAAAATCCACACAAAAGGTCATATTTTCAGCCGTTGAAGACAGCGCCGTTGTGTGGTAAACTGGTAAAAAGAACCTACGAAAGAGGTGTGGGATATGAATGACAGTTTCTTCATGGAAAAAGCCATCGCCCTGTCCGCCGCTGCCGTGGCCCACGGGAATGAGCCCTTCGGCGCGGTGCTGGTAAAGGACGGTGAGATCGTTTACACCAACGAAAATCAGATCTACACACGCAATGACCCCACTTTCCACGCCGAGTCAGGTCTTCTGCGCCGAAACGGGCATCACCGACCTGCAGGATTACACCATGTACGCCAGCTGCGAGCCCTGCTTCATGTGCAGCGGCACCATGGTCTGGCTGAAGCTGGGGCGGCTGGTTTTTGCCGCCGGCAACAGCGAGCTGGAGGAAATTCTGGGTAATCCCGGCTATGACAGCAGCAAAATCGTTTTTGAACATTCTTTCTGGAAACCGCAGGTCACCGCCGGCATTATGCGGGAAGAGAGCCTGAAGATCCTCAGAGAATATTTCACACAGCACCGAAAAGGATAACACCGCAGGAGGAAACGCTATGAGCACATGGCAGCCCACCCTTGGAAAATGGGACGATGAAGAAAACTACACCAGCTCTGCGCCGCTGCAGTATCAGGCGCTGCGCTTTGCCGAAACCTGGCATGCCGACGCGGGCACGGCTCTCACCCTGAGCGACGGCAGCACCATGCCCTACCCCATCTTTTTGCGGCATGTGATGCACCTTCTCAGCGTGGAGTGCAATCTCTCAGGGTACGATATCCTCACCTCCGCCGCTTTCTACGGCCTTTTGGATGAAACGCCGTGCTGCGCAGGCGATGTGGAGGACGCGCTGGGCACCTATGCCGCTTCCCTTGCCCAGAACATGGCCCGTGACGGCGAGGAGCTTGACGAATATATTTTGAACCTTCTCTATGACGGGGAATCGGCCGCGGTTTTTGCCCAGCTTGCCGCGCAGATCACCCTCGCCCGCCTGATCCCGCCGGCAGAGGAGGAAAAGGAAGCGCTTCTCGCCGTGTTTGCGCCCTTGCGCGCCGCCGCTCCCTTCGCCTTTTTGCTGGAAAAATTGTCTGACGCCCTTGCAGGAGGCTCCGTATGAAAAAACGCATCTGCGCCCTCGCGGCGCTGACGGCGCTGCTTTGCGCCGCGCTGTGGCTCTGCTGCCTTCGCGCGCCCCAAAGCGCCCCTCTGGGCCAATCCCTCCTCCCCGACACGGTGGAGGATTATTCCCGCGCCATTGCCTATGTGCCCCTGGATGACCGGCCTGACAATTTGGAGCGCTCCGTTTACCTTGCCGAATCCCTTGGCTACACGGTGCTGCTGCCCGACAGCCATCTCTACGCCACCCGTCTTGACGGGCAGGAGCGCAATCCCAACGGCACGGGCCACGGTGACCGCGGCGCCCTTTTGGCGTGGGTCGCTGAGATGGACGCCCTCGGCTGCGACACCTTCCTCCTCTCCTGTGACCAGCTGCTCTCCGGCGGTCTCGTAAACTCCCGCGCCATGACGGGGAGCGAGGATATCGTCTTTCCTGACGGATCCCTTCTCTCCGAAGAGGAGGCCATCGAGACCTATCTTCTCTCGCTGGCGGAAGATGAAAATAACCGCGTGTACCTTTTTGACAGTGTCATGCGCCTTGCCTCCACCGTGGGGTATGACGGTTTTGACCTTGCCTACTACAATGCCATCCGCAGCTACGGGAAAGTCCCCCGCCCCGAAATGAACACCCTGATGCCCTCCTATGAGGATGTGGTGGCCCTCTATCCTCTGGGCGCGGAGACGAAAAGCGCCGTGGAAGGCGTGGCGGATGAAAAAGAGCGGGCCCTTCTCACCGAGGATGTGGTGGCGGATTACCTCTCTGCCAGAGCCCGCAAGCTGCATCTCACGGAATACCTCGTCAAACACTGCAGCGAAGCGCAGTACAAAAACTTCCACTTCATGATCGGCGTGGACGATTCCTCTGCCGAGGCCAATATCCAGACCGCGGAGCTGCTCTTTATCGAAAATCTCCTGCAAAGCCGCGGCATGGGGGATATCCTCCTCAACGGGGTGGACGATCTTTCCATGATGCTCATCGCCCGCATGGCGCAGGATGCATATGACCGCCCCATCGCCGTTTACACCGAATATTTCGGCGGACGGGAAAATGAGCCCGCCACCCCCTATGACCATCAGGTTTACCGCGACACCGTCACCTTCCATGTGGAGGCCCTTTCGGGCTATGAGGTAAGCTCCCCTGCCGAAGCCGACCTCCAGATCCTTGCCCTCAGCGCCCCCGCGGAGGCGGAAAAGGCGGCGGAATATGTAGAGAGCCTCCTTACCCGCCTGAAAGAAAACGAGGAGCGCAGCATCCCCACCATTTTTATCGACGCTTCCGACAATTCCTATCCCACGCTGCAGCGCGATCTTTTGGAAAGCATCTCCCTTTCCAAGCTCATCGGTTACGCCGGCTACTGCGACCTTGCCATCGTAGCGGGGGCAGGGGTGTCGCAGGGCTTTGCCCGCTATCTCTACCTCGCCTGCTGCGAGGAAAAGAGCGAAGCCTGTGACGCGGCTTTCGTCAAGTCCATGGCGGAGGCGCTGATGCTCTCCATCCCCTTCAAGACGGAGACCAAGCCCCTTCTCAACCGCTTCATCGTAAGCTCGCTGCAGCTCAATCCCGATAACATTCTCGGCACCGACACCCAGATGGCGCTTCTCGCCCGCAAGGCGGACGCCATCCTCACCGAAAAGAGCGCGCCCCTTTGTGAAAATCTCACAGGCGGCCCCATCATCACCTCCCTTGCCCCCTATGAGGAAAAGGCGGTGGGCACGGTTTCCATCACCGATGGCTATCTCCCGTGGAACCGCACCTTTGAGGCAAGCTGCACCATCACCGTGGGGAACTTCTCATAAAAAAGGAAAACCCGTCTTTCAGACGGGTTTTCTTGTCAATTCAGGAAAAAAGCATTAAAATAATGCCGTACACCGCGCTGGCCGCCGTGCCGAACACGATGACCGGCCCCGCAATGGAAAACATCTTCACCGCCGTGCCGGTGATAAGTCCCTCAGCCTTAAAGTCGATGGCGGGGGAGGCCACGGAATTGGCAAAGCCCGTGATGGGTACCAGCGTCCCCGCCCCCGCGAAGCGGGCCAGCTTATGGTAGAGCCCAAGGCCCGTGAAAAGGGCGCTGAGAAACACCATGGAAATAGCCGTGGCGGTGGAGGCATCGTCCTTTGCAAGGCCTATGGCCAGCCAGCCGTTTTGGATCAGCTGCCCCACCACGCAGATCCCACCGCCCACCAGAAAAGAAAGCAGCATATCTTTTCCCATTGGGGATTTTTCCTGCTTGTTTTTCACATACTCCTGATATTCCTTCGGCGTCATTTTCATGTTCCCGCCCTCCTTTTTGTGACGATAGCTTGCCGCAAAAGGAAAATTTTTATACAAGGAGCCACGCTATGAAAGCTGCCCCTCCCTCTCTGGGTCTTTATATCCACATCCCCTTCTGCAAGAGCAAGTGCGCCTACTGCGATTTCTATTCTCTGCCCCGCTGCGAAAGCGAAATGGACGCCTATTGCGGCGCCCTTGCCGCCCACCTCACAGAGACCGCTCCCCGCTGCGAAAGCTACGCGGTGGATACCGTGTATTTCGGCGGCGGCACCCCCAGCTATCTCGGCGCCAAGCGCCTTTGCCGCCTTTTGAAAACGGTGAAAAAGCACTATGCTCTCACCCGTGACGCGGAGATCACCTTTGAGGCAAACCCCGACAGCGCCAAAACGGTAAAAGACCTCAAGGCCCTGCGCAAGGCAGGCTTCAACCGCATTTCCCTGGGCGTGCAGTCCACGGACGACGCGCTCCTCCACGCCATCGGCCGCATCCACACCTTTGCCGATGTGAAAGAAGCGGTCTCGGCTGCGCGGAAGGCAGGCTTTATGAACATCAGCTGCGATCTCATTTTCGGCCTTCCCAACCAGACCATGGCCCATTGGCAAAAAACGCTGGAGGATATCCTCGCCCTTGAAGTGGAGCACCTTTCCTGCTACGGACTCATGCTGGAAGAGGGCACGCCCCTTTACGAAAAGCGCGAAAGCCTTGTGATCCCCGATGACGACGCGCAGGCGGATATGTACCTTTTCACTGTGGACTATCTCGCCGCCCACGGCTATGCCCAGTATGAGATCTCCAACTTCGCCAAGGCCGGTTTCCCCTCCCGCCACAACCTGCGCTACTGGCAGCTCAAAGAATACGCGGGCTTTGGCCCCGGGGCCCATTCGGACCTCGGCGGCGTGCGCTTTGCCTATGAAAAAGACCTCGCCTCCTATCTGAGGGGCGAGCTGAAGCTTTCGGAATCCGAAGCCATCGCGGCGCGGGAACGGGACGGCGAATACCTGATGCTCTCATTGCGCATGGCGGAGGGCGTCTCCCCCGCGGAATACGAAAAGCGGTTCCGCCGCCCCTTTGCCCCTTTGGAAAAGGCCTTGGCTCCCTTCATGAAGGAAGGGCTTGCGGAAAAAAGTGGGGAAAACTACCGCCTCACAGCCAAGGGTTTCCTCCTTTCCAACTCCATCATCGCCGCGCTTCTGGATGAGCAGCAGCGCCAAAAGGCCCGCCGCGCCGACCCCACGGATTTCACCGTCTTTACCGAACGCTGAATACTGCCAAAAAGAGCGAAGACGCGGCCTTTCTTCGCTCTTTTTCCTTTAGAAACCTGAAGTTGCGTCAAAATAATCCCCCGCGCAAATTCTAGTTGGTAGACAAGCACCCCCGCATACGATATACTGAAAGCAAGAAAAAGAAAGGAGGGGATCGACGATGTCCTTCGGCACAAGGCTGCAGGCGCTGCGCCGCAAAAACGGCATCACGCAGGAGGCATTCGCCCAGCAGCTCAATGTAACACGGCAAGCCGTTTCCAAATGGGAATCGGGACGGGGCTACCCCGAAGTGGACAAAGTGCTCTACATCTGCAACCAGTACGGTGTGACCATGGACGAGCTCTTTGGCGACGAGATCCCCGTGAGACAAAGCGCGGCGGAGGAGGCTGAGTCGGCAGAACCGCAGGTCCTTGCCACGGCGCCGCTGAAGCAATCCTTCGGCAATTTCTTTACCAATCTTTCTCCCCATAACCAGTGGTCCTTCGGGATGGTCATCAGCTCGGTGCTGGTGGTTTTGCTGGTTCTCTTCTCATTATTGTGTGTCACCATCGCGAAAGGAGAGTCGGACGACATGACCATGAAAATCATATGGCTGGCCCTTTTGATCCTCTTCGGCGCGGGAGAAGCCATCACCGTGGGGCTCACCTCCATCTGGTTCGCCGTGGGTTCCCTGGGCGCGCTGATCACGGCGCTGCTGGGCGCGAATCTGTGGGTGCAGATCGGCGTATTTTTAGTTCTCTCCGCTGTGGCGCTCGCTCTGATGCGTCCCCTGGCCAAGCGGTTTCTGACCCCCGATTATTCCGCCACCAATACCGACCGCATCATCGGTTCCACCACCGTGGTCATCCAGACCATCGACAATCTCAAGGGGCAGGGTCAGGTAAAGATCTCAGACCTTGAGTGGAGCGCCCGCAGCGAAAACGGCGAGATCATCCCCGCAGGCACAGAGGTCACCGTGCTTCGCATTGAAGGCGTGAAAGTTTTTGTGAAGAAGAAGGAAGAATAAATCAAACCGTATTTTAAGGAGGTATCTTTATGGAATTTTTGATCCCCGTCATTCTCATTGTTTTGCTGCTTATCATTCTGGCCGCCAACATCCGCGTGGTCAAGCAGTCCCGCGCCTTCGTGGTGGAGCGTCTCGGCGCCTTCCAGTCCGTGTGGGGCGTAGGTCTCCACTTCAAGATCCCCTTTATTGACCGCATCGCCAAGAATGTATCCCTGAAGGAACAGGTGGTGGACTTCGCTCCCCAGCCCGTGATCACCAAGGATAATGTCACCATGCAGATCGATACCGTGGTCTATTTCCAGATCACTGACCCCAAACTCTATACCTACGGCGTGGAATATCCCATGAGCGCCATTGAAAACCTCACCGCTACCACCCTGCGCAACATCATCGGCGATCTGGAGCTGGACCAGGCACTCACCAGCCGTGACCACATCAACACCAAGATGCGCTCCATTCTGGATGAAGCCACCGACCCCTGGGGCATCAAGGTAAACCGCGTGGAGCTTAAGAGCATCATTCCTCCCCGCGAAATTCAGGACGCCATGGAAAAGCAGATGAAGGCCGAGCGTGAACGCCGCGAAGCCATTCTGCAGGCAGAAGGTCAGAAGCAGTCCCAGATCCTTGTGGCAGAAGGTAACAAGCAGTCCGCCATTTTGCAGGCAGACGCCGCCAAGCAGGCCAAGATCATGGCAGCGGAAGCTGAAAAGGCCGCCCGCATCATGGCAGCCGAAGCCGAAGCTGAGGCCATTTTGAAGGTGCAGCAGGCCACCGCTGACGCCATCCGCCTCATCAACGAAGCCAACCCCGGCGACGCCGTCATCAAGATCAAGGCGCTGGAAGCCTTCACCGCCGCGGCAGACGGCAAGGCCACCAAGATCATCATCCCCAGCGAAATTCAGGGTCTCGCCGCGCTGGCAGCCGGCGCCAAGTCCGTGTTCGACACCGAAGACCCCAAGGCATAAACACATGCGTGTAAAAGAACTGATCCGTTCTCGCCGCAGCGTCCGCACCTTTGACGGGCGTGAATTGGATGAGAGCGTAAAGGCCGAGCTTTTGGCACGGGCAGAAAAGGCGGTAAACCCCTTTGGCATCGGTGTTTCCTTCCGCTTTTTGAAGGGGAAGGACCACGGCCTTGTCTGCCCCGTTATCAGCGGGTGCGACTTGTATGTAGGCGGCAAGGTGGAAAAAGTTCCCTTTGCCTGCGCCGCCTTCGGCTACTCCTTTGAAGCTTTCATCCTCGCCGCGCAATCCATGGGCCTTGGCACGGTGTGGCTGGGCGGCACCATGAACCGCGGCGCCTATGAAGAAGCCATGGCTCTGGCGGATAACGAAATGATGCCCTGCGCCACCCCCGTGGGCTATGCGGCGCAGAAGATGTCCTTAAAGGAAAAGACCATGCGCAAGGCCGTCAAGGCCGATAGCCGCCTTGCCTTTGAAGAGCTTTTCTTTGACGGCGATTTCGATACCCCCCTCACGCCCGAAAAAGCGGGCGGCCTTGCCGAAAGCCTTGAGATGGTGCGCCTTGCCCCCTCGGCGGTGAACCACCAGCCCTGGCGCATCGTGAAGGCGGGCAGCGCTTTGCACTTCTATCTCAAGCGCAGCAAGGGCTACAGTTCCGAAGGCCGCCCCGACATGCAGATGGTGGACATGGGCATCGCCCTTTGCCACTTCCATCTCTCCGCCATGGAAAGCGGCCTGCATGTGGAATTCACGCAGGCGGATCCCGGGCTGGAGAGCCACGGCGGCGAATATATAGCCTCCTTTACCGTGAAATAAAAAATATGACCAAAAAAAGTTCCGCTGAAAGGAAATTCAGCGGAACTTTTTTCCATTTACACCCTCTATCCTATAAGGTATACTGAACTATATACGCTACCCACCCCACGCAATCACATTGGAGGTACCCATGAAAATATCCCCCCGCAAATTTCTCGCTTTGTTCCTTGCCCTCTCGCTGCTCCTTTCCGTGGGAGCGGGCGCGTCCTTCGCGCTGGGAGATGATCTTTTTCAGAAAGAGACCCAGCTCCATAACGGCGTGACCCTTTCCACCAACACCTTTTGGGGCAATTCCGTTTCCAATTTCCGCGAAGAAAACTTCGTGACCTATACCCCCTCCGCCGCCATCACGCCTGTGGTGAGCTGCGGTGAGAGCGTCACCGCCCTTACGAAAGTAAGCGCCGCCGCCAAGGCCTATTCCGCCGATCACCGTGTGGTGGCCGCCATCAACGGCGACTATTACAACACCTCCAACGGCACCCCCATCGGCCTTGTGGTGACGGACGGGATCCTGCGCAGCGGCACCCAAAGCTATTCCTACGCCGTTGGCTTCTACCCTGACGGCACCGCCATTATGGGTAAGCCCATCCTCACCTATTCTCTCAACCTTGGCGTAAACGCCGAAGGAACGGAGATCCTGCGCTCGGTGCGCAATGTGAACAAGGTGCGGGAGAGCGGCGGCATCTACCTCTATACATACGATTTCAATAAGGCCCGCACCTCCGGCACCACCGCCGCGGGCGTGGAAGTCCTCTGCGATGTGACGGAGGGTTCCATCGCCATGGGCAAGACCGCCACCCTTACAGTAAATTCCGTGCTCACCACCCCCGCTACCGCCATGGGCGAAAATCAGGTGGTGCTCTCCTGCACGGCAGATAGCGGGGAGTATCTCCTCACCGCGCTGCAAAATCTCACTGCGGGGCAGACCATCACCTTCAGCTGCACGGTGGACGATCCCGCGTGGGAGTCCGTCTCCTTCGCAACGGGCGCTCTTTATCAGCTGGTAAAGGACTCTCAGGTGGTAAGCGGCCTGGATACCACGGGCAACCCCCGCACCGCCATCGGCAAAAAGGCGGACGGCACCCTCGTTTTCTACACTATGGACGGCCGCAAGAGCGGCCACTCCCTTGGCGCCTCCCAGACGCAGGTGGCTAAGCGCCTTATCGAGCTTGGCTGCGTGGAAGCCATGTGCCTCGATGGCGGCGGCTCCACCACCATGGTAGTGACCCGCCCCGGAGAGACCGCGCCCTCCGTCATCAACACCCCGTCGGAAGGCTATGAGCGCGCCGTTTCCACCCAGATCCTGCTCCTTGCCTCCAATGCCCCCTCCAATGTCATGGGGCGGATGTATGTTTCCGCTGACCATGAGTATGTCCTCGCCGGCAAGAGCGTGGAGCTTTCCGCCTGCGCGGTGGATACCAATTTTATGCCCCTCCATGTGAATTACTCCCTTACCGCTGACCGCGGCACCCTTACGGACACCACGCTGGATACCTCCGTGGGCGGGGACATCACCGTGACGGCTTCCTTTGCCGCCTGGCGCGACAGCATCACCGTTCACGCCGTCACCACCCCCGATTCCATCCGCATCCTGCGCGGCGGCGCCGCCGTCTCTTCTCTCACCCTTTCCCCTGCGGAGAGCGTGACCCTTTCCCCCGCCGCCATCTTCCGCCACAAGACCCTCCCCGCGGATGATTCTCTCTTTACATGGAGCGTCAGCGGCGATATCGGCACCATTGATGATAGCGGCAAGCTCACCGCCGCAAAGCTCGGCGCAAGCGGCTCTGTCACCTGCTCTTACGGCGCCGTTTCCAAGACCATCCCCGTCACCGTCTCCTCCAATCCCCTTGTGACGCTGGAAACCTTTGAAGCCGACGCCTTCCTCCCTGCCGACTCTGCCGCCGTGCATAACGGCTATGCCGCAGGCCGCATGGACTATACCCTCGTGGACGGTCTCTATGCCCTCACCATGAACTATGCCATCCCCAAGGGGTATGACACCTTGAACCTCTGGGTCTATGGGGATGCCAGCGGCAATACCCTCTCCTTTGCCACCAACGCAGGGGTGGTCTCCGCAGAACTGAACTTTACGGGCTGGCAGCACCTCTCCCTGCCTCTTCCCGCCGGCAGCACCTCTTTGATGGGCGTGAGCGTGGTAGGAGCTTTGGAGAGCGGCACGCTGTACCTTGACCAGATGGCAGCTTCCTACCTCGGAGTGGTGGACAGCGCCGCGCCCCGGATCGCCATGACCCTTGCGGGTGAGACTCTCACCGCCACGGTGACGGATGCTATCGACGGCAACCTCCCTGCCGCCAATCTCGCCCTCACCTATGATGGCGCGCCTCTTGACTTCAGTCTTTCCGGCTCTGTCCTCACCGCCAATGTGGGCGCGGCAGATCACATGAGCCACCGCGTGAGCCTGATCGCCCGCGACAATAGCGGCAATCTGGCGAAAGCCTCGATCAATATCCCCGCAGCGGAAGGGGAAGCGCCCTTCACCGATTCCGCCGACTCTCCCTTTGCCGCGGAGATCGCCTACCTTTATCACGCAGGCATCACCAAGGGGTATACGGACGGCACCTTCCGCCCCAATAACTACATTTCCCGTCAGGAATTTGCCGTGATGCTCTACCGTTCTCTGGGCCTCAATGATGCGGACTATGCCGCCATTCCCAGCCCCTTTGCCGATGAAGAGAAAATCGGCGGCTTTGCCAAAACCGCCGTCACCGCCCTTTCTTCCATGGGCGTCATCAACGGCTCTGAAAAGGACGGTAAGCTCTATTTCAATCCGCAAAACCTCATTACCCGCGCGCAGGCTGCTGCCATGATCGGCCGTTTGGCGGAAAAGGGGTATGAAGTCAGCCCCCTCGACTTTACCGACAGTTCCTCCATCCCCGCCTATGCCCGTGAGCATGTGCAGGTGCTCAGCGCGCAGGGCGTCATCGGCGGCTATGCCGACGGCACCTTCCGCCCCCAGCGCAACATCACCCGCGGCCAGATGGCAAAGATCCTTTATAACAGTCTCTGATACGAAAAAAGAACCCTGTCTTTGAGACAGGGTTCTTTTTATATACCGGTCAAATCAAAATCAGGGGTGTATTTCTTCTGCGCGGAGGAATCCTCCTGCAAAAAGCCATCCACGATGCCGCAGTTTGCCATATACTCCATGGCGGCGCGGTACTCGCTTTTTCGCACGCGGCGGGCAAGGTTCCCCTCCGCGCCCTGCTGCGGGGTATACTGGCTCATAAGGGAAAAGAGCACATCCCCCGCGCGGAAATGCTCCGCCACAAAGTCGATAACGCGGCGGGTATTTTCCAGCTCTCCCGGGAGCATCAGATGGCGGATCACCACCCCGCGGCGCAGCATACCGTCCGCATCCAGTTGGTAGGGCCCCGTCTGGCGGAACATCTCCAAAATGGCAGGAGCGGCATAGGTGAAATAATCCTCCGCGCGGCTGTAGCGGCGGGAAAGCTCGCCATCTACATACTTAAGGTCGGGGAGGTAGATATCCACCTTTCCCTCCATGGCCCTGAGGGTCTCCACCCGCTCATAGCCGCCGCAGTTCCACACCACGGGGATACCGATGGGCTCCTGCAGCGCCTCCCCTATCCAGGGGGCAAAATGGGTGGGGTTTACCAGATTGATATTATGGGCGCCCTGCGCTTTGAGCTCTTCCATGATTTCCCGCAATCGCTCAACCGTTACGGTTTTGCCGAAGCCACCGTGGGAGATAGGGCCGTTCTGACAGAAAACGCAGCCAAGGCTGCAGCCGGAAAAGAAGATGGCGCCGCTGCCCCGTGTGCC
Organism: Oscillospiraceae bacterium; assembly: GCA_017396725.1. The sequence continues at coordinate 6,385 of JAFQLA010000261.1, read as the reverse complement.
GCTGATGCAGGGCTCTTCCCACATATGAAGGCCCGCACGGGCCAGTCTGGGGGCGGCAGGCATGCGGCACACGCCGCGGCCCTCTGCCGCAGTTCGCTCCGCGCCGCAGCGGCGGGGGCAAAGATCACAGATCATGCTTCTTCCTCCAAAAGGCGCAGCACCTCGGCACGGTAAGAGGCAAAGGCCGAGGGAATGGCCAGCTTTTCAAATTCTTCCTTATCCACCCAGCGGAAATCCTCCGCCCCCGTGCCTTTGACCCGCAGGAAATACCCCGTCATCTCCCATTCCACATGGGTGAAAATATGGCGGGCATAGCGGCGGCTGAGCCAGTCGGTTGCCGTGAGATCCCACTTGGAAAGGGCATAGACCATTTCCCATTCCGCCCAGGTGCCCTCAATGGAGGGGAACTCCCAAAGGTCGGCAAGAAGGCCCGTTTTGGGGCGGCGGCGCACCGCCACCTTGCCGTTTTGCAGCGCCATGAGCACGGTGCGGTCCTCATAGCGGCGCTCCTTTTTCTCCTTGCGGACGGGGAGGATATCGGCAGTGCCCCGCTTAAAGCCGCGGCAATTGGCCTTCAAGGGGCAGGCATCGCACACGGGAGTGCCGTTGGGGATGCACACCGTGGCGCCAAGATCCATCATGGCCTGATTGAAGTCCCCGGGGCGCGCTTCATCCACCACCTCGTGGGCGACGGCGGAAAGCTGACGCTTCACCTTGGTTTGGGTGATATCACCGTGGCAATCCAGATAGCGGGCAAGGACACGGAGCACATTCCCGTCCACCGCCGCCGCCTTTTTGCCAAAGGCGATGGAGGCGATGGCGCCTGCCGTGTAATCCCCCACGCCGGGAAGGGCGCGGAGCGCGTCCGGATCTTCCGGGAATTTGCCGCCGTATTCCTCCGCCACGATCTTTGCCGCGCGGTGGAGGTTGCGGGCGCGGTTATAGTAACCAAGGCCCTCCCAGAGCTTTAAAAGGCGGTCTTCCTCGGCCTGAGCCAACGCCTCCACCGTGGGGAAGGCTTCCAAAAACCGCTCAAAATAGGGGATCACCGCGCTGACACGGGTCTGCTGGAGCATGATCTCGCTGACCCATGTGCGATAGGCGGAGATCTCCCTGCGCCAGGGGAGGTCGCGCTGATTGGCATCATACCACGCAAGAAGAGGCGCGGCGATGTCTTTTGCTTTTTTCATCATTTCATCCATAGCGTTCTCACTTATTGAAGCGGGAGGCATAGCCGCAGCGGCGGCAAAGCTCCTCTGTGGGGCGGCGGGCGGAAAACCCGTCGTAAAGCGCTTTGGCCCGTGGAGACGCCAAGATCTCCGCCAAAGGCTTTTGGAAAATATTACCAAGGGGGATGTCCCCTTCGTGGTCAAGGCAGCAGGGGATCACGGTGCCGTCAGATAAAATGCCCGCCTGATCCCGCAGGGCATAGCAAAACTGGGTCTCCACCTCGTCGGCCGCAAGGTCGGGCCACTCGAAGCGGGCGGCATTTTCGAGATACAGTCGTTCTCCCAGCTTGCGGCTGCCAAAGCGAAGCTCGCTCCATTCCGCCCCATGGGTCTTTTCATGGAGGAAGGCTTCGATCCGTTCATTTTCTTCGTTGGCGCCGCCCTCGTTCCAAAGGCGCAGGGCGCAGATGACGCCCTTTTCCGCCGCCCGCTGACAAAAGCGCCAGCAGCTCTCCAGATATTCCATCAAAGGCTCTTTGGAGCCGTTACCCTCCAGCGAATGGAGGGAGATGCTGATTTTGTGGAGCGCGGGCGCGGCGAGCAGCGTTTCGGCGCACCGATCCAAAAGGGTGCCGTTGGTGGTGATGCAGACCTTGAAGCCCGCCTCAGCCGCCATGGCAAGGAACACGCCAAGGTCAGGGTGGAGCAGCGGCTCGCCCATAACATGGAAGTAGACATACTGTGTCTGCCCCTGAATGTGGCGCAGCACCGCGGCGAATTCCTCCGCCGTCATGAAGTGCTTTTCCCGCTTTGTACCGGGGCAGAATACGCAGGCAAGGTTGCAGCAGTTGGTAATTTCGATATACACCTTTTTGAGCATCCTTCCACCCCTTTTCACCATTTTATTGCAAAAGGCTCTGCTTTTGCAGAACCTTTCCGCCGTTACATTACCACAAAACGCCACAAAATTCAAGTCTTGCACTTTTCTCCGCTTTGGTGTATTCAAAATAATGAGGTGATTGACTATGACCAACAGTATCCGTGAACTGATGCATCTTTTTCTCCTTGCCCAGCAGGGCTCGCCCCTTGCCGAAAAGCTTCTCTTCCCCGGCGAGCAGGCATGGCTGGCAGGGAGCCTTATGCAAAATGCCGCGCTTCTCGTAGAGGGTATCGAGGATGAGGACGAGCGCTTTGAAGCGGCGGTGAACAAGCTCTCCTCCGCGGTTTTATCCCGCATCGCCTTTTGCGAGCGCTGCCTGCAGACCGCGGTAGTTCTGGGCGCCAAGCAGTATGTGATCCTGGGCGCGGGCTTTGACTTTGCCCCCCATCGGGACGGCAACTGGCGCCGCACCATGGAGACCTTTTTGGTGGATACCCCCCAAATGCTCTCAGAGCGCGCGGAGCGCTTCACCGAGTGCGGTGAGAGCCTGCGCAAGTTTATCTATACCGTGGGCGCGGAGCTGCCGGATTCCGCCGCAGCCTTGGCGGCCAGCGAGCATTTTGACCCCGCGAAGCTCACCTTCTGCTCGTTGCTGGATCAGGCGGATTCCCTTTCCATCAAGGACCTGGAAGCGCTCATCGCGTCCCTCTCCCCCATCATGGCCCTTGGCAGCTGCATCGTGATGGATTATTCCGCCTTTGCTCCCGAAGCTGTGGAGGCGCTTTTTGACCGCTGCGGTTTTATGACCTACGAGCATTTGGATCAAACCGCCATGCAGCACCAGTTCTTCGCCGCCGAAAGCGAAAAAGATCCGGCGCGAAGACTCTCCGCGCCGGATGGGGTTCGGTATATTATGGCCGTCAAGCGGTGATCACTTGAGGATCTTGCGGATCTTCTCCTTCATCTGCGGGGTGAGCACCTTGGCTGCCACGCGGTAATGGATGGGCGGCAGACGCAAAAAGCGCTTTCGCACCTCTTCAAAGGGGAGGAGCGCATAGGCGGCAAAGAAGGCGGAGCGTTCCGCGCCAAGGGGCAGGGGCGAGTGCAGCCGGGGATTGCCCGCTACAGCCTCTTCCACTGTGCGCCGTTCTTTCGCAATGGGCAGCTGACCGAAAAGGTGGCTGCCCTTTTCTGTATTCACCAGCAGCAGCGAAACGCCCTTTCGCTGCTCTTTGGGCATATCCTCTTCCGCCATGCCCCAGAAATCGCCCAGCGTAAAGTCCGCGGGGCGGTTGAGATTCGCATAGCGGCAGGTGTGGCAGCTCTGGCGCAAAAACATAGCTTTACCAAAGGCGCGGCCGTATTCCGTCTGCATCAAAGGCGCGGAATCTGCCGTGCCGTCTTCATAGAGGAGGGTCAGGTGGGAGTTTTTCCACCCCGTCACCTTATTGCGGAAGCGCACCATGTGCAGCGCGCGGCCCCGCTTGCGCTGCAGCAGCGCCGCCATATCCTCCCACACGCCGGGAGAGGGCACGCCGTGGCACACAAGGTCGCAGGTGATGAGGTTTTCCGGCCGCTCACCCAGGAAACGGTAGAGCCCGTCCACCTGGCAGGGGGTGCCCACAAAGAGCACAGGGCGGCTCTTCAGGGCCTTTTGCACTTCCCGATAAGCGCCGCCGATCTCGCTTTGGACATACTTGGCGCCCCGAAGCCGCCAAAGTTCTTTTTTATCCCAGCAGGCCACATGCTTTACATGCATGCGGGAATCCATGGCCGCGCCGAACACCACGCCGCCGGATTCAATAACAAAATCAGCGATCAGGGAAAAGACGCCGCCGGAGGTGGAGTCACGGCGGACGGTATCGTCCTTATTCCACGCGGCGAAAACCGCAGGGACGCGGTGGCTCTCCTCCGCCTCACAAAGGGCGGGGCACACCGCGGTGCAGCGGCCGCAGCCGACGCATTTTTCCTTATCCACCCTGGGAACGAGGAAGCCTTCCTTATCCCGCACCATGGTGATGGCGCCCACAGCGCAGATATTGGCGCAGGCGGCGCAGCCGGTGCATTTTTCGCAAGGGGCCAGCATCGCCTTTTCGCTCTGCGCCGCCTCTTCGGTAAAGGGCACATTTTCAAGGGCGCAGCGAAGATAGCGCACCGAGCGCTCCCGCAGAGCGGCCAGCCGCTCTTCCATGGCGGCATAGTCAATGGAGCTGAGGAGCTCCGCCGTATCGGCACGGCCGATGATGCGGCAGGTAAGGCCCAGCGCGGCAAGGATATTGCCCGTGCGGCTCACGGTGGGATCACCCATTTCCTGAGGCGCCACGGTGGTGAAAAATGGCTTTTGGAACACGGTGGAAAACACCGTGCCGTGGAAGGAATTGGTGCAGACATAGCTGGCGTTTTCAAACCAGCCCAAAAACTCCGCGGGGCCCGCGTCCATTACCTGTCTGGCCTTGGGATGGACTTTGCCGCGGATGCCGCAAAGCTGCACCACGGGAAGTCCCGTTTCAGCGGCAAGGCGCTCGATATACGGCGCAAGGGCGCCGGGCTTATTGATGCAGTAGGCAAGGATATAGCCGCCGGCAAGGGCAGGCTTTTGGGCGATGGCGCTCCACTCTTCTCTCGTCAAAAGCAGCGTGGGATCCAGCACGGTGGGAACCTCCCGCCCCGTGACGGCGCGCACGATCTTCGCCCCCTGCTTTTCCCGGGTGGAGATGTGGGAATACTCCTTGAGATACCCCTCCAGCTCCGTTTCCATGCCCGCGGGCAGCTCCTTTACGGCAAAGCTGGGGGCATAAGCAATGCGGCGGGCAGCGGAAAAGGTGCCGAAATACACCGGGTCAAAGTGCTTATCGGGGAAAATGGTGGGGTTCCAGATCTGGTCGCTTCCAGAGAGGATCACATCGTATTCCGGTCTTTCGCCGTAAAGGGCGGCGCGGTCGGGATAGAACTTCTCCCCAATGGGCAGATGCTCCGCGGCAAAGGCCTCGAAGCGGTCATAACGGCGCTGAAGCGCCGCCTTGTGCAGCGCGGTATGGGCATTGGCCGCCAAAGCGCGGGGGCTCTTCCCCTTGCGGAAAAGGGCATTATCCTGGTTTACATAATAATTTACGATCTCGCATTCGCTGCCCAGATCCTTCACCTTTTTAGCGGTGGCACAGGCCTGAAGATGGGCGCCGTAATGATGGATATGGAAAAAAGTGACAAGTCCCGTTTTCAAGGCCTTCGCCTCCTTTGCTTACTTATTTTTCAGCGCGCGGATGGTCTCCTGCAGATCCTGCAGCTCCATGTTGTCCTCGGTGATCCAGTCCTCTACGGGGACCACTTCAAATTCGGTAGGGGTGCGGCGGATGACCACCTTTTCCAAACCGGCGTTGATGATCTGGCGGCGGCACATGGAGCAGGAAGTGGCATCGTGCAGCAGTTCTTTGGTCTGCGCGTCACGGCCCACAAGGTAGATGGTGCCGCCTACCATGTCACGGCGGGAGGCGGAGATAATGGCGTTTGCCTCGGCATGGACGCTGCGGCAGAGCTCATAGCGCTCACCGCGGGGCACCTTCATGGCTTCACGATAGCAAAAGCCAAGGTCGGAGCAGTTCTGACGGCCGCGGGGCGCGCCGTTATAACCGGTGGAGATGATCTCATCGTTTTTGACGATGATGGCGCCGTACACACGGCGCAGGCAGGTGGCGCGCTCCAGCACGGTTTCGGCGATGTCGAGATAGTAGTTTTCTTTACTGATTCGGCTCATAAAAAACCTCCTGCGGTAGATTGGAGCTTAACTTTTTAATTATACTTTATTTCCCGCTCTCTTGCAACGGCAGGATTTCCCTGACGGTGAGGGTCCCCTCCGCCACGGTGAAGCGCACATCAAAGCCGGCAAAGGCCATGCCGTAAACACGCTGAGGGTCATCCTGATAGGAGGGGCGGGGATCGTGGGAAAGAGTCTCCAAAAGCGCCTCTTTCCGCTCTGCGGGGAAGGCGACAAGGAGGCGCTCCTCGCACTCCACTTCCAAAAGCCGCTCATCCAGCCCACCGGTAAAGCCCGCGGTGGCTTCCACCTTGCAGTCGGCATAGGGGATGTAGGGCTTGATATCGTAAATGGGGGTGCCGTCCATAAGATCCACGCCGGAAACATGGAGGCAAGGGCCCTCCGCGCTATCCTCCTCCACCCGCTCCAGCTTCACGCAGGAAAGGCCGATGGGATTGGGGCGGAAGGGCGAACGGGTGGCAAAGACGCCCATGCGGGCGTTGCCCCCCAGACGGGGCGGGCGCACCGTGGGTGACCAGCTATCCCGCACGGCTTTGGAAAACTGCCAGATGAGCCAGATGTGGG
>JAFQLA010000260.1 GCA_017396725.1 Oscillospiraceae bacterium | reverse complement strand
TGCCCACCTGAATGAGGCAGGAGTTCTTGGCTTCGCCGTCAAAAATGATCTTGCAGGCGCCGCAGTCGCCGGTGGAGCAGCCGCACTTCGCGCCGGTGAGGTGCAGATCTTCACGCAGGACATTGAGCAGGGTTTTGTTCTTTTCGGCGAAGACTTCTACCTCTTCGCCATTGACATGCAATACGAATCTTTCCATAAAATACTCCTTTAACGCGAAAAGACAAAAGAGAGATGGCCCGGGAGTGTTCGGCCATAAAACTTCCGCCCCTTGGAACATACTGAAAGTAAAGAGTATGAAGTTGCCCTGTCTTTTCGCTACACATAGTTATACACCCATATAATACACTATCTCGCTCTGCAAGTCCAGTACAAGAAGGGAGAAAATCGGGAATATTGGTATATTATTTTTAGATTTCTGCGGCATTTTGGGGATTTTGTGCAAAATTCGGTATTTTTAGACGGGAATAACGCTTGCGGGACAAGAAGAGACGGACACAGCGGCGGCGTCCGTCTTTTTGGGTGCGGGGTTTAGGAAAGAGGCGTCTCTCCCCCACCGCTGCGCGGAGCCCCCTCCTCAGAGGGGGCCACAGGAGGGAAATCTCTACTTCAGCGCGTCCTTTGCCATGGCGCGGAGGACTTCGCGGCGCTCATGGGCGCTGAGGTGGGAAAGCTCTCCGCGGCGGCGGGAGAGGGCGTCGAGATTCTCGCCAAGGTCCTGAGGGAGGAGAGAATCGATCCTCTCTTTCACGGCGGCGGCCATGGCGGGGCTTTTGCCCGAGGTGGAAACGGCGGCGGTGAGCTCGCCCCGGCGGACGATGGCGGGGAAATAGAAGCTGCAAAGGGCGGGGGTATCCACCACATTGACGAGGATGCCTCGCGCGCGGCAGAGGGCGGCCCATGTTTCATTGCGCTTATCCCCCTGACCGATGACCACAAGGGCGGGGGTAAGGGAGTCCAGCAGCTCTTCGGTTAAAACGGCGCAGCGCCGTGTGCGGCAGCCAAAGGAGGCAAGAAGGCGCTCCTTTTCTTCGCTGACCTCCCCGATGAGGAGGACGGTTTCCGCCGTGAGATCCACGAAAAGGGGAAAATGACTCATAGGTTCTCTCCTTCCAGATAATAGCGGGGGCCGTGGGGGGTATCCACTTGGGATAGCCGCACGCCGAATACTTCTTCGATGCAGCCGGAAGAGAGCACCTCCGCGGGGGTGCCCTGCGCCACGGCGCGGCCTGCCTCCATCACCACGATCTTATCCGCCGCGGCGAAGGCGTGGGGCAGGTCGTGGAGCACCATGAGGGCGGTTTTGCCCCGCTCTTTCAGGGCGCGGACCTCCTGCATCAGATGCAGCTGGTGGCGGATATCCAGATAGGTGGTGGGTTCATCCATCAAAATAAGGGGGGTATCCTGCGCCAGAGCCATGGCGATATACACCTTTTGCCGCTGGCCGCCCGAGAGGTTGGCAAGGGGGGTGTGAGCCAGCTCCGAAAGGCCCATCTGCTCCATGGCGGCGCGGGCGGCGGCAAGGTCTTCCTTACGGTAGCGGCGGGGGTAGGTGAGGTAGGGGAAGCGGCCGTGGAGCACCATGCGCTCCACCGTGATATCGGGCACGGCACGGGACTGGGCAAGGTAGGAGACCCGACGGGAAAGGTCGCGGCGGGGCAGGGTGAGAAGATCCTCGCCATCCAGCTCCGCGGAGCCTGCGGAAGGGGTGTGGACGCCGCAAAGGCACTTTAAAAGGGTGGATTTGCCGCAGCCGTTGGGCCCCAGCAACACGGTGAGTTTTTCCTTGGGGGCGGTGAAGGACACGCCGCGGACGGCGTCGGAATCGGAATCGGCATAGCCGGCGGTGAGGTTTTGGATTTTAAGCATGGCCGTGACCTCCTCTCTTGCGAAGGAGCAAAAACAGGAAGAAGGGGCCGCCGATGAGGGAGAGCAAAATGCCCACATAAAGCTCATAGGGGGCGAAGAGCACACGGGCCAGCACATCGCAAAGGGTGACAAAGCCCGCGCCCACAAGGGCGGAAAGGGGGAGAAGATAACGGCTCTCGCTGCCCGCAAAGCGGCGGCAGAGATGGGGCACCAGAAGCCCCACGAAGCCCAAGAGCCCGGCAAAGCTGACGGCGGCGCCTGCCATCAAGGCGGCAAGGAGCAAAAAGACGGTGCGGATGCGGCCCACATGCAAGCCAAGGCTTTTGGCGGTATCCTCACCCAAGGCGAGGACATCCAGCTCCTGCAGCATGGTGAAGGCCACGGCAAGGGAGAGAAGGATCAAAATGCCGGCGGGGATAAGGCGGGCGTGGGACACGGCGGAAAAGCCGCCCACCCGGAATTCGCCGCTGAGCATCCCCGCTTCGGGGACGAGGGTGATGACGGCGTCAGACAGGGCGCCGAGGATGGAATTCATGGCGACGCCTGCCAGAATCACCGTGGTGCGGGAGGCGCCGGTGGCGCGGGCAAGCGACATCACCAAAAAGGCGGCAATCAGCGCCCCGCCAAAGGCGGAAAGGCTG
>JAFQLA010000009.1 GCA_017396725.1 Oscillospiraceae bacterium | reverse complement strand
TTCAAAATTCCCCTGTACCCGATGCCTTTTCGCATCTGTCTTTTGCCTTGCCACGGCCCTCTCTTCCCCTTGCAATCAACACTTCTCTCTGGTATTATAATAAGTTGATATATTATTTATATGAGGTGATATTTCATGCATGAACTGGAACGCCTTTACCATATCCATTGCGCCGAAGGCGAAGTGGGCCGCTATGTGATTCTGCCCGGTGATCCCGGACGCTGCGCTTCCATTGCCGCCTATTTTGACACCCCCGTTCTCATTGCCCAGAACCGCGAATATGTGACCTATACCGGCACCCTTCTCGGCGAGAAGGTGAGCGTCTGCTCCACGGGCATCGGCGGCCCGTCTGCTGCCATCGCCATGGAAGAGCTGCACCAGCTGGGCGCGGACACTTTCATCCGCGTGGGCACCTGCGGCGGCATCGATATTGACGTGCAGTCCGGCGACATTGTGGTGGCCACCGGTGCCATTCGCTATGAGCACACCAGCATGGAGTACGCTCCCATTGAATTTCCCGCCGTGTCGGATTTCGACGTGGCGCTCGCCCTGCGGGAAGCTTCTCTTTCCCTTGGCTATCCCACCCATGTGGGCGTTGTGCAGTGCAAGGACAGTTTCTACGGCCAGCACAGCCCGGAAAAGAGCCCCGTCTATTATGAGCTGCAGCAGAAGTGGGAGAGCTGGAAACGCCTTGGCGTAAAGGCCAGCGAGATGGAGTCCGCAGCTCTGTTCGTGGTAGCCGCCGCTCTCGGCGTGCGCTGCGGCAGCTGTTTCCACACCGTTTGGAATCAGGAGCGGGAAAAGGCCGGTCTTGACCAGAAAATGAGCGAGGACACCTCCGCCGCCGTGAAGGTCGGCGTTGAGGCGTTGAAGCTGCTGATCGCAAAGGATCTGGAGGCGAAGAAGAATGGATAAAAAAGTCATTGGTATTCTCGGCGGCATGGGTCCTCTCGCCACCGCCGACCTCTTTGAGAAAATCACGCTCCACACCAAGGCTGCCTGCGACCAGGATCACCCGAGAGTGTGCATCGATTCCAACACCGCCATCGCTGACCGCACGGCGGCACTGCTGAGAGGCGGCGCCGACCCCACGGAGGAGATGGTGAAGAGCGCAAAGCGCCTCGAATCCATCGGCGCGGAGCTGCTTGTCATGCCCTGCAACACCGCCCACAATTTCCACGCGGTGGTGCAAAAGAGCGTTTCCATCCCCGTGCTGCACATGATCGCCCTCACCCGCGACGCTCTCAAGGCCAAGGGCATTCGCCGCGCGGCACTCCTCGCCACCGACGGCACCGTGGAAACAGGCATCTATCAGCGCACTTTTGAAGGCAGCGGCATCGAACTTCTCTGCCCCTGTGCGGAAGATCAGGCCGCGGTCATGGACATCATCTACAACGGCGTCAAGGCCGGCGATATGACCCACGATGCCACCGCCTTCCGTCGCTGCTGCGAAAATCTGCTTGCGCAGGGTGCGGAAGTGCTCATCCTCGGCTGCACGGAGCTGCCCCTCGCAAAGACGATTTACAAGCTCGATTATCCCACCGTTGACCCCACCCTTGAGCTGGCCTTCGGCGCCATCCGCGCGGCAGGCTGCGAAGTGAAAGAATGAGGTGACTTCCATGAGTTACGCCGACGAAGTATTCATCCAAAACATCAAGGACATTTTAGATAACGGCATCTCCGACGCCGATCAGGCCGTGCGTCCCCGCTGGGAGGACGGCACCCCCGCCCATACGCTCCACCGCTTCGGCGTGGTGAACCGCTACGATCTTTCGAAGGAATTTCCCATTCTCACCCTCCGCCGCACCTACTGGAAAACGGCGGTAAAGGAGCTGCTGTGGATCTGGCAGCAGAAGTCCAACAACATCCACGATCTGGACGCCAAGATCTGGGACCAGTGGGCTGACGAGACCGGCTCCATCGGCAAGGCCTACGGCTACCAGCTGGGGGTGAAGCACCACTATCCCGAGGGAGACATGGATCAGGTGGACCGCGTCCTCTTTGACCTGACCCACAACCCCGCCTCCCGCCGCATCATGACCAACATCTATAACTTCCAGGATCTCCATGAGATGCACCTGTACCCCTGCGCCTACTCCATGACCTTCAACGTCTCCGGCAACGTGCTCAACGCCATTCTGAACCAGCGCTCTCAGGATATGCTG
>JAFQLA010000008.1 GCA_017396725.1 Oscillospiraceae bacterium | reverse complement strand
CGGCTGAATAAGAGCGATTTCAAAGAAATACACATTTTGAAATGATCGATTTCTGCAAATGTTCCGTTTTGTGCAAAAATGTGTAAATTCTTCGCATTTTGAATACAAAAAGTTCCCGTCTAACTCTATCAAAGCTAGACGGGAAATGTGGTGCGCCTGAAGGGACTCGAACCCCCACGCCGAAACACGAGAACCTAAATCTCGCACGTCTGCCAATTCCGTCACAGGCGCATATCCAACGATACTATATCACGGGAAATCTTTTTTTGCAATGTAAGAAAAGCCCCCTTTTTGATATCTCTCCTTTGAACTTGTATGCCATGCATGAAAATGCGGCAGAGTAAAAAGGGTCCCATCTTTTAAAGATGAGACCCTTTTCTTTATTCTTCACTCTTTTCTTCGGGAGCTTTTTCCGCTGGTTCCTCAGCCTTTTCTTCGCCCTTTTCGGGGAGATTATCAAAGTCGGGCATAGGGATGGGCTCGCTGGACATGGAGATGTGCTTTGCGGGAGCCTCGATCACATTGGGAGAGGAGGGGCGGAAGGAGTACTTGTTATCACGGCTTTCACGGGAAGCACCGTAGTTATCTACGGTTTCGGGATCGCGGCCTTCGATAATGGCCATCATTTCCTGACCGGTGATGGTTTCCTTCTTCAGGAGGTAGGCGGCGATCTTATCCAGCAGCTCGCGGTTTTCGGCAAGGATGGCCTTGGCGTCTTCGTGACACTGACGGATAATGCGGATGGTTTCGCGGTCAGCCGCGGCATAGGTCTCCTGCGCGCAGGTCATGGAGTAAGTGCCGTCCAGATACTGGTTGGACATGCTGCCAAGAGCCATCATGTCGAACTCGTCGCACATGCCGAAACGGGCCACCAGATTGCGGGCCAGCTCCGTGGCGCGCTCGATATCGTTGGCAGCGCCGCTGGTCATGGTGTTGCAGACGATCTCTTCGCTGGAGCGGCCTGCCAGCAGGGTGCGGATCTCCGCAAGGATATCCTCACGGCTCATAAGGAACTTCTCTTCCTCAGGCAGGTGCAGCGTGTAACCCAAAGCGCCCTGCGTGTGAGGTACGATGGTGATCTTGGAAACGGGCTGCGCGTTCTTCTGCTTGGCTGCAACCAGCGCATGGCCGCATTCATGGTAGGCGATGATGCGCTTTTCTTCGTCGGTAATGACGGTGCCCTTCTTTTCGGCACCTGCGATGACCACTTCAAAAGCGGCCAGCAGGTCATTTTGATTGACTGCCTTGCGGCCCTTGCGGACGGCACGGAGAGCGGCTTCGTTTACCATGTTGGCAAGGTCGGCACCTACACAGCCTGCGGTGGCCTGTGCGATCTTGTTGAGGTCTACATCCTCGGCAAGATGGATATTGCGGGTGTGGACTTCCAGCGTTTTGAGACGGCCTGCCAGATTGGGGCGGTCTACGGTGATGCGGCGGTCAAAACGGCCGGGACGGAGCAGGGCCTTATCCAAAACTTCGGGGCGGTTGGTGGCACCCAGTACGATGATACCCTTGCTGGGGTCGAAACCGTCCAGCTCGCTGAGGAGCTGGTTAAGGGTCTGCTCGCGCTCGTCATTTCCGCCGAAGCGGCCGGAATCGCGGGTCTTGCCGATGGTGTCGATCTCATCGATGAAGATGATGCAGGGAGCTACTTTGGCGGCTTCCTTGAAAAGGTCACGCACGCGGCTGGCGCCCACGCCCACGCACATTTCCACGAAGTCGGAGCCGGAAATGGAGAAGAAGGGAACATTTGCCTCACCTGCCACAGCCTTGGCAAGCAGAGTCTTACCGGTACCGGGAGAGCCTACCAGCAAAGCGCCCTTGGGGAGCTTTGCGCCGATGGCGGTGTATTTGGAGGGATTGTGGAGGAAGTCGATGATCTCCTCCAGAGATTCCTTGGCCTCATCCTGACCGGCT
>JAFQLA010000259.1 GCA_017396725.1 Oscillospiraceae bacterium | reverse complement strand
TACAACGTAAAGCGCGTGATGAACATCACCGACGTGGGTCATCTTACCTCTGACGCGGACGAGGGCGAAGATAAGATGCTCAAGGGCGCCAAGCGCGAAAATAAGACCGTGATGGATATCGCCCGTTTCTATACCGACGCTTTCTTTGAAGACTGCCGCAAGCTGAATATCAAGCGCCCCGATGTGGTGGAGCCTGCCACCAACTGCATCGGCGAATATATTCAGATCATTGAAAAGCTGGTGGAGACCGGTTACGGTTACCTTGCCGGCGGCAATGTGTATTTCGACACCTCCAAGCTGGAAAAGTACTATGTGTTCAATAACCAGAATGAAGACGATCTGGCGGTTGGCGTGCGTGAAGGCGTGGAAGAGGATACCAACAAGAAGAATAAAAACGACTTCGTGCTTTGGTTCACCAAGTCCAAGTTTGAAGATCAGGCCCTGAAGTGGGATTCTCCCTGGGGCGTGGGTTATCCCGGCTGGCATATTGAATGCTCCGGTATCTCCATGAAGCATCTGGGTGAGGATCTGGATATCCACTGCGGCGGCATCGACAATGCCTTCCCTCACCACACCAATGAGATCGCCCAGAGCGAAAGCTACCTTGGCCACAAGTGGTGCAACTACTGGATGCATGTGCTCCATCTCAATACCTCCGACGGTAAGATGAGCAAGTCCAAGGGTGAGTTCCTCACCGTTTCCCTGCTGGAAGAAAAGGGTTACGATCCTCTGGTCTACCGTTTCTTCTGCCTCCAGTCCCACTATCGCAAGGGCCTGGTGTTTACCTGGGAGAATCTGGATAACGCCGCGGGCGCCTTCAATAAGCTTATCAAGAAGGTAGCTGCCCTCAAGGATGATGACGGCGCTGTGGATGAAGCTGTGGCAGCGGAATACCGCGCCAAGTTCTCTCAGCAGATGGGCAATGACCTCAATACCTCCATGGGCATCACCGCCGTTTACGATGTGCTCAAGGCCAAGACCAACGATGTCACCAAGCGGGCGATCCTTGCTGCCTACGATACCGTGCTGAGCCTTGACCTTCTCGCTAAGGCCGGCGAAATGCGGGATAAGATGGCCGCGCAGGCTGCCAGCTCTGCTGCCGGCGGTTACACCATCACCGGTGAAGGCGATCCCGCTATCGACGCGCTGGTCATGGCCCGCTACGAGGCCAAAAAGGCAAAGAACTTTGCCGAGGCTGACCGTATCCGTGATGAACTCAAGGCACAGGGCATTGAGATCGTGGACATGAAGGACGGCGCATCCTGGAAGCGCGTATAACTCCATAAAAAAGAAAAGCTTCGGAAGAAACCTTCCGAAGCTTTTTTCTTTATTCTTTTTCCGCCAACAGTTTCATGATCTTGTCGGGTGTCGCGGGGAGGGAGGTGATGTTCACGCCGATGGCGTTGGAAACGGCGTTTGCCACCGCGCCGAGAGAGGGAACAATGCTGCACTCGCCAAGACTCTTGGCGCCGTAAGGCCCCGCGGGAGACGCGCCGTCGGCAAAGGCGACTTTGATCTCCGGCATGTCGGTGGATTTCATCATCTTGTAGGAGCGGAAGTTGTTGTGCTTCACCGCGCCCGATTCGTTGACGGCCGCGGATTCGCAAAGCACCTGTCCCATACCCATGGCGATGGCGCCTTCCACCTGACCTTCCGCGCTCAGGGGGTTGATAACGCGGCCCACATCGTGGACAGCGGCATATTTGAGGACCTTGACCTCGCCGGTTTTGATATTCACCTGTACCTTGGCAAAGTGGGCGCCGTAGGGGATGGGGCAGCCGTTGCTGGGAACGGAAATGGAGACCACCAGATCCCGCATGGTTTTTTCATGGGCGTAGACCACCACATTTTCCACCGTGGCGCTCTTGTCGCCGCTCCATACCTTGTCATCACCGAATTGCACCGTGGCGGGATCCACATCCAGAAGCTTTGCGGCTTCGGATTGCAGTTCCTTTTTCATTTCCTCCGCGCACTTGAGCGCGCCAAGACCGCCCACATAAGCGCCGCGGCTGCCGAAGCTGCCAAAGTCGATGCAGGAGGTGGAGGTGTCGCCGCAAACGGTTTCGATACGGTCAAGACTGATGCCGAGAACGGAGCTGATGAACTGCTTTTGCAGCGTTACGCTGCCGTTGCCCATGTCCTGATTGGGGGTGAGGAGGGTGCAGGTGCCGTCCATATTCATCTTGAGGATCATGCCGGTGAGATCGGCCAGCACGCCGAACATGCTGGTGATGTGGCAGGCGGTGGCAAGACCCACGCCGATGCGAAGGTCGCCGGAGGTATCCTGCTGGCGGCAGGCTTCGCTTTCTGCGTACCAGTCGAAAAGCTCCGCCGCCTTTTCAAGGCACTCCTTGGCCCGGGCGTTGCCGTGAGGCACGCCGTTTCGCAGGTCGGTATCCTCGGGATCCACCAGATTTTTACGCTGGATCTCCAGCATGTCCATCCCCAAAATCCGGGAGACCTCATTGAACTGGCGCTGCTGGGCGAAAAAGATCTGGGGAGAGCCGAAACCGCGGACTGCGCCGGCAACGGGGGAGTTGGTCATAACGGGATAACCCAGATAGCGGATATTGGGGACCTTGCTGCATTTGAAAGCCTTGCCGCACATAGCCCAGACAATGGACTTGGAGCCGGTGGCATAGGCGCCGGCATTGGCATAGACCTTGTAGTCCTGCGCGATAATGGTACCGTCTTTCATAAAGCCGGTCTTTACATAGAGCACGGCGCCGTGGCGGGTGCGGGTGGAAACGATGGATTCCTTGCGGCTGAAAACCAGCTTTACAGGGAGACAAGCCGCCTTGGAAAGGGCAGCGGCTACGCCTTCTGCGATCATATCCATCTTGCTGCCAAAGCTGCCGCCCATCATGGTGGTGATCACACGGCAGCGGCTGAGGGGAATGCCGAAAATACGGGAGAGGTTCACCTGCACATGGTTGCAGTCCTGAGTGGGAGAATACACCGTAAGAGCGCCGTTGGGCGTGTAGTGGGCGATGGCGCAGTGGGGCTCAATGGCGCCTGCGTGGATGGGATCCATCTCATAGCGGTCGGAGATCACATAGTCCGCTTTTTCCATAGCCGCGTCCACATCGCCGCAGGATTGCTTCACCTCGCAGATGATGTTGCCGCCTTCGTGGATGGGATAGGCATCGCTCCTGGCGGCCTCTTCGGCGTCAAAAACGGCGGGGAGATCCTCGTATTCCACGCGGATGGCGCGCAGAGCGGCAAGGGCGGTTTTTTCATCCACCGCCGCAACGGCGGCCACGCGGTCACCCACATAGCGCACCACGGAGTCGAAAAGCTTTTCGGTTTTGAGGATATCGATATCCTCACCGTTGCTGTTGAAAAGCGCGTCAGGGGTGTTCTTATAGCAGACTACGGCCTTGACCCCGGGCATGGCCTCGGCGGCGGAAGTATCGATATTCACAATGCGGGCATGGGCTTTGGTGGAGTAGAGGACCTTGCCGCAGAGCATGCGGGGAAGGACCATGTCATCGAGATACTCCATGCGGCCGGTGACTTTCATCACCGCGTCCTGCACAGGGACACCCTTGCCGATAATATTCATAGGATCAGTATGCATAGTCATTGCCTCTTGGTTTACATAATATTTTTGTCGAATAAATTCCACGGATAGATATCCGGGGGAAGATGGGTAAAGCGCATGGTTTCTCCGCTTTCGGGATGGGTGAAACCCAGAGTGCAGGAGAAAAGAGCGATGGGGGTCTCCGTTTCCTCACCGCCGTATTTTTTATCTCCCACCAGCGGGAGGGAGCGGGAGGAGAACTGCACGCGGATCTGATGGGTGCGGCCGGTGTGGAGACGGATCTTCACAAGGGAGAGACCCTCCTTTTCAGCCAGAACCCTATAAGAGAGGCGGGCTTCGGC
>JAFQLA010000258.1 GCA_017396725.1 Oscillospiraceae bacterium | reverse complement strand
GCACTTCAAAAAGAAGAGTTTTTCTTCAAGAGCAGGCAAAAAGCCGCGGTAATGCTGACGCATACCGCGGCTTTTTAACGCACTATTGGGGGAAAACTCCCTTTTTGAAGCGGGTAACTCCCTTATGGAGCGCCGCCTTTAACACACTCTTTTTTTATATCCGCAGTTGCTTTTTCCATGTGCCTTTGCAGTAGAATACGGTGCTCAGAAGGGTGCCGCAGGCCCAGCCCACAGGCCACGAGAGCCAGATGCCGATGCTGCCCCATTGGGCGGAGAAGAGGAAGGAAAGTGCCACACGGATGATAAGATCGGTGAAGGTGGCGGTCATAAAGCTGCCCATAGCTGCCGCGCCGCGCAGCACACCGTCGGAAATGAGCTTGGTGGAGATCATGGCATAGAAGGGCGAGACAATGAGAAGGAACAGCATACCCACTTCTTTTGCCTTGGGATCGTCGCCGTTCATGAAAAGACCGATCAGAGGCGAGCGGAACAAAAGACACACCGCGGTAAAGATCAGCCCCACGCCGATGCCCAGAAGAATACCCGAGCGGTGGCCCTCTTTGACCCGATCCATCCGTCCCGCCCCCATATTCTGGGCAGTATAATTGCTCATGGCGGTGCCCAGAGTACCGATGGAGGTAATGGCGAAGTTGTTGATCTTGATGGCGGCGGAATATCCGCCCGTCACCGCAAGGCCAAAGGAATTCACCGCGCTCTGGATGAAGATGTTGCCCACGGAGACAAAGCTTTGCTGCAGCGTGCTGGGAACGGCTACGATAAGGATCTTTTTGAGGATGCGGAGCGAGAAGTGCCGGGGCTTTTCCTTGCAGGGCAGGGCGGCGATGCGCCGCAGCACCACCGCTACAGCCAGAATAGAGCTGACGCCCTGACAGGAAAAGGTGGCCCAGGCCAGTCCGTCCACTCCCATTTCCAACACGGTAACACAGAAGATATCCAGAAAAATGTTGGAAGTAGAAGAAGCGGCAAGGAAAAGAAACGGCGTGCGGGAATCGCCCAGAGCGGAGAAAATGCCGTTTGCGATATTATAGAAAAAGAGGAAGGGCAGCCCCGCCGTGTAGATCATAAGATAGGTGACGGCGTCACCCCGGATGGCCTTGTCGATGCGGATGAGATCCAGCAGCGCGGGCGAGAAGAGAAAGCCCGGCACCATCAGCGCCGCGCAAAGTCCCGCGGTGAAGAAAAAGGTGGTATAAACAGCGGTTTTTACATTGCGGTTTTGCCCCGCACCGTAATACTGCCCCAAAATCACCGAGCAGCCCACATTGCAGCCGAAGGCGAAGGCCAGATACAAAAGCGTTACCTCATAGGCGTTGCCTACGGCGGAGAGGGCGGAATTGCCAAGGAACTTGCCGGCTACGAAGCTGTCGGCAATATTATAAAGCTGCTGGAAGATAATGCTGCCCAGAAGCGGCATGGAAAACTTCCACAATACCTTGGCGGGAGACCCTGTGGTCAGGTTCTGCTCCATTGACTCACCTTCTTTCCTTTGGCATTATAGGAGCGGCGGAAGCAAAAGTAAAGCGCGAAATTGCACAAAAAAACCGTCCGGAAAAACCTTTCCGGACGGCTTTTTTATGAATCCGTTATGATGCCGCTGGTTGCGATAAATTCCGCAAGGGATAAATAATCATAGAAAAGGGAACTGTCGTGGATCTCCACGGCGATGAGCCAGCCCTGCTTATCCCCCATGTAAACGCCGATGACCGCCGTATCGTCCACCACGATATAATGGCCGCCGCTGAAGGATTCCACATCGTAGTTGTCGCCCGTGCTCCAGCGCTGCGCGGCGAAATCGATGAGGTCATCTTCGCTGCGGACATCCATGTCTTTCAGCGCCTTGGCGTTATAGGCCAGAGCGAAAACCGAGAAATCCTCCGCGTCCAGAATGATCTCCCCGTCGCCCAGGTATTCATCCTCCCAATAGATATCGTCAGGGGTGCGGAAGAGGAAGTTCTTAAACTCATAATCCACTAAGCCCTCGAAGAGGGATTCGGACTTTTCCGCAAGATCGGGAGAATCCAAAGAGAGATTACCGATGATGAACTTGACGCCCATACCTACCGCGAAGAGGAAAAGGCAGGCCGCCACCGCGATGGCGGCGATGATAATACCCTTATTGCCGCCCTTGGGCGCTGCGGGAGGTGCGGGAGGCACGGGAGGCGTATAAGGCACATTGGGTGCAGCGGCAGCGGTGGGCTGGCCGCAGGCAGCGCAGAATCTTGCGCCGTCAGGAACAGGTTTTCCGCATCGGGAACAAAACATGATTTACTCCTTTCGCTCCGCCTTGGGTGCTTTCATCTTGCGGGGGCGCTTGATGTAGTGGATCTTGGACCAGAGCAGAATGATGATCTGCCCGGGGATGGCGGTGACAAAAATCAGCCACACATTGTGCTGGAATGGCAGGAAAGAAATATGGATGGAGGCAAGGGTGGACCACATCAAAAGGGAGATGATGAGGAAATTCCGCCGCACATTGAACCAGATGGAGTTGAACACCAGCCATACCACAATGGAAATGGGCACGGAATAAACGAAGACCATCCAATGGTTGACGGCAGGATAGGGCAGCAGCTCAATGAGCACGAAAAGGAAAGTGGCCACCAGCCACACCAGCACGATGCTCATGGCGGTGATAAAGCTGTGGTTGCGGGTACTGAGCTTTTCGGGCAGGCTGGTTTCGGGGAGGGAGGACACATGATCCAGCGTGAGAAGATAGTCTACCGTCACGCCGAAAAGAAGGGCGACATCCCGCAGGACGGAAACATCGGGGATGGATTCCGCCCGCTCCCATTTGGAAACGGCCTTGTCGGAATAATTGAGTTTTTGGGCAAGCTCTGCCTGCGTCATGCCGCTGGCCTGACGCAGAGAGGAGATATTTTTTGCAATTGTGGTGCGCAGTTCTTCCATGAATTTGACCTTTCGGGGGTGATTTTACTGATTGAACACATTCTACCATCCTTTTGAAGTAAAAGCAACGATTGAAGGGAAAAAGGGGTGCTTTTTACGGAAAATTAATAAATTTAACAACGATTCTACTATGGGTAGAGAGACTTTTCGGCGCTCTACCCAAGGCGGTTTTAACAGTATACCGCCAAAGACGGGATATCCCTTGCCCATGGGAGACGAGGTGACTATAATAAAACCCGTAAAGATCCCGTGGTTTTTCCGCGGCAGCAATATGTGCATTGGAGGAAACTAACCGTGCGTGAATATACGATCTATACCGATTCCGCCTGCGATATCGGTGCTGAAACTTTGGCGGAGTGGGGCGTGAAGAGCCTGAGCCTTCGCTTCCATTTTACGGATGATGAAAAAGAGATCGCCGATGGCGCCATGCCTCATAAGGAATTCTATGATGAAATGCGCGCAGGCCGCACTGCCAAGACCGCGGCGGTAAATGCGGAAGAATTCAAAAATGTTTTTGAAGAAGAGCTCAAGGCCGGCCGCGATGTGCTCTACATCGGCTTCTCCTCCGGACTCAGCGCTACCTATAATTCCGGCCGCATCGCAGCCGAGGAGCTGCAGGAAGAGTATCCCGACATGGTGGTCACCAGCGTGGATAGTCTTGCCGCCTCCGCGGGTTTCGGCCTTCTTATCTACTTTGCCGCGCAGATGAAAAAGGACGGTAAGAGCCTGGAAGAAGTCAAGCAGTTTATTCTGGATAAGCGGCTGAACCTTTGCCACTTCTTCACTGTGGACGATCTTGTTTACCTCAAGCGCGGTGGCCGCATCAGCGCCGCAACGGCACTCTTTGGCGGCATGCTGGGCATCAAGCCCGTGATGCATGTGGATAACGAAGGTCATCTGGTGCCTTTGGCCAAGGTGCGCGGCAGAAAGGCTGCCCTCAAGGCCCTTGCCGACAAGATCGGCGAACAGGCTTTGGAACAGGGCGGCGGTACTGTGTTTATTTCTCACGGTGACTGCTGGGACGATGTTGCCATTCTGGAGGACATGATGGCCAAGGCCTACGGCACCAAGGTGGCTCTGGCGGTGAATGTAGGCACCGTTATCGGCGCCCATTCCGGCCCCGGTACTATGGCGCTCTTCTTCCTGGGTAAGGAACGCTGATTTATGATACCCGACGGAAAATTTCCGTCGGGTATTTTTTTCGGGAACTTTTTTGGCGCGTTTTCGTCTATAAGGATAGAACACGAAAGGAGCCTGTACCATGAAGAAGATGAAACTTATGAGCCTTGCTGCGGCTCTTTTGCTGCTTTGCGGCTGTGCGGCCCAGCCTGTGGAAGGTGTTATCGGCGGAGCGGACGGCCCCACGGCGGTGATCGTGGGAGAAACGGTTAAGGAAAATGAAGGCGAGAGCGAATCCGTGATCCTCACCTGCCGTGTGGTAGCCGAAGAGGACGGCGCGTTGACTCTTGCCGAATATGGAGGCAACGGCGTTTATACCTTGAATACATCAGGCATCGAGGTGCTGTGGGAACGCAGCGACGGAGAGCGGGAGATCGAAGAAGGCTCCCTTATCGACATTGTCTACAGCGGCGTATGTGCCGAGTGCTGGCCCATGATCCCCGGCGGCGTCACGGAGATCCGCGTCCGTGCCGACGGATTTGACGATATGTGCGCTATGTATCTTGATGTGCTGGAAGACCTTTGGGAAGAGGACGCGGGGCTCAACGGGGAGGCGGAGTATGTTAGCGTCTATCTCAAGGAGACATCCCTTTCCCCTTCCGAGCAGGCGGCGGTAGCATGGCTTTTCGGCGGTGAGTGCGGCGTTTTCAATGTGCTGGAGCTTTCCCTGGATGAGCTCCATGAGCAGGGCTATATCACTGAGGAGGAAAACGGCTTTACCCATTGGAAAGAGGGCGTCTATTTTGCCATTACCGAAGAGGAGATGGAAGGGATCTACAACGGCGTGGTCCCCGTGCAGTTTGACGCGTG
>JAFQLA010000257.1 GCA_017396725.1 Oscillospiraceae bacterium | reverse complement strand
GAATGAGTGAAGCGGCCTGCTTGCAGGGCGATGAGGGATATGGAGCTTGTGCCGACGAGGGGGAGGATTTTTTTCACAGTTCAAACCTTAAAAGGCGGAATTCGCTTTCCATGGGGTAGTACCACTGATAGATCCCCTTGGGGTCGGGGATGAGGGCGGCGGCTGCGGTCTGCGCCGTGACGCCTGCGCCCTTTTTATCGTACATACGGAAAAACTGCACAGCGTCCTCCACGGTGCGGAAGGGCTGGCCGTTATGCACCGTGAAATGCTCTTCGCTATACTCGATGCCCTGCTCGGTGAGGACGCAGGGGCGGCAGTATTCCGCCGCTTCTTCACCCGCGCCCTGAGCGCTTACCCGATGGCGCTTATTGGCAAGGGTCAAAACCAGCACCTGCTTCGCCCCCACATGGCGGGCGATGGAGAGGATCTCTTCCATGCTGCCAAAGCGGCAGCAGACAAGGGTGTGGATCTCTTCTTCGGGGTCAAAGGTGAAAGCGTCGGCATTGACGGCGCGGATATTTCCGATACCCTCCTCTTTCACCCACTTTTGCAGATAGGCCGAGGCGGTGGGGTCATACTCCACGCTCACCACCTTCTTCACACGGCGGCTCATGGCATAGGAAAGATAGCCGATGCCGCTGCCCGCCTCCATAACGGTGGCGTCTGCGGGCAGGTAGGGGGCCAGATGCTCGCACTGGCGGGCGGCAAAGCCCGTATATTCCAGAGAGTCCACCATGAGGCGGATGCTCTCTTCATTCCATCGGATCATCATGCGCCACCTCCGGGAAGGCAGACGGAAATGGTCTTGCCCTCGTAATTGACGCTGCGAAGGGCCACTTCCATGCCGTAAAGCTTAGAGAGGGCGGCTTCGGTGAGATCGGCTGCCGTGCCGTCAATAAACACCTTACCCTCCAAAAGGGCAAGGACGCGGGAGGCGTACAGCCCCGACTGGCCGGGGTGATGGGTGGAATAGAGGATGGCGTAACCCTCCTCTGCCATCTGCACCACCGCGTCCATGACGCGGCAGCGGTTGGCAAAGTCCAGATTGGCGGTGGGTTCATCCATAATGAGAAGGTGGGCCTTCTGCACCATGGCGCGCCCCAGCATCACCAGCTGCCGCTCGCCGCCGGAAAGGGTGGCGTATCCACGGCTTGCCAGGTGGCCGATACCAAGATGCTCCAGGGTGAGGCGCACGGTATCACGGTGCTCCTTATTGGGGGCGGAGAAGCTCCCCAGCTGGCCCGTGACGCCCATGAGCACCACATCTTCTACGGGGTAATTGAAGGTGGGGGATTCCGACTGGGGGATATAGGCGATGCGGCGGGAGAGCTCTTTGGGAGACATGCTCTTGAGGCTCACGCCGTCCATACGGATATCCCCGCTGCAGCGCAAAAACTGCATGAGGCAGCGGAAAAGGGTGGTTTTGCCCGTGCCGTTGGGGCCCAGAAGGGCCACACGCTCGCCGCTGCGGATGGAGAAGGAGACGCCATCCAAAATGGGGCGGTCACCATAGGAAAAATGCAGGTCGTTGACTTTAAGCTCCACGCTTGGCCCCTCCTTTCACGAGAAGAATGACGAAAATGGGTGCGCCGATAAAGCTGGTGAGAATGCCGATGGGCAGCTCCGCCGTGGTGGCCACTCTCGCCACGGTATCCACCGCGGTGAGGAAGGCGGCGCCCATGAAAATGCTGGCGGGGATGACGCGGCGGTAATCGTATCCGAAGAGGATGCGGACAAAGTGGGGGATCACAAGCCCCACCCAGCCGATCATGCCCGAGATGGAGACGGCGGCGGCCGTCATCAAGGTGGCGGCGAAGATGGCGGCGCGGCGGATCTTGCGGGTGTTCACGCCCATGCTGCGCGCCTCCTCCTCGCCCATGGTCAGAAGGTTCAGCTGCCAGCGGATGAGGAACAAAATCACAAGGCCCACAAGGATAGGGGGCGCGGCGAAGGCGATATCCGTGAGCTTCACCCCCGAGAGGTTACCCATGAGCCAGTAGGTGATGGCGGGGAGGGCCTCGTCGGTATCGGCGGAGAGCTTTAAAAAGGAGGTGCCGCCATTGAAAAGGGAGCTGACCACAATACCCGCAAGGACAAGGGAAAGGGTAGCGTCACTTTTTGCCGCGCGGCCGATGACCATGGCCAGCGCCACGGCCCCAAGGCCGAAAATAAAGGCGGAAAGGGTGACGGCGGTATAGTTCAAAGAGAGCAGCAGCGCCAGCGCCGCGCCAAACCCCGCGCCCGAGGAGGCGCCCAAAAGGTCAGGGGAGACCATGGGGTTGCGGAAAACGCCCTGATAGGTGGCGCCCGCGGCGGAGAGGGCCGCCCCCACAAGGGAGGACGCCAGAATACGGGGCAGGCGGATGCGCACCATCACGATGGCGGCGCGGACACTGTCCCCCGCGGAGAGGTCATAGCGCCCCAGCAGCAGCGCCGCGGCGGCGATGAGCAGCGCCAGGGCGGCAAGGATCACGAGCCGCGCACGGAAGTTTCTTTTTTCGGTCATAGGATGCCTCGATTTCGGTAGTCTTTTCTATCTTGCCGTTATTTTAGCACAAAAATACCGCCTTGTATGTGACAATTGTCACATATCAGGCGGAAAATTGGGGGAAAGAAGGCGGCGGGGGGAGGGAAGGGGGATCTTCGCTCCCCCGG
>JAFQLA010000256.1 GCA_017396725.1 Oscillospiraceae bacterium | reverse complement strand
TACGGAAGCGGTGGTCACGGCGCATTTTGAAGAGTTTATTCAGGAATCCCTCGCCACCGCCGAGGTGGTCTACAGCGATTCCTACGCCGGTGTTTCCGCTCAGACGCACTATGAAAACCTTCTTTCTCAGATGGCGGTGGGTTAAAGTAAGCACGAAAGAGCGATGCCAAAGGCGTCGCTCTTTTTTGAAAATGAACAGTCGGTAAATTGTGACAGGAAGGGATTGACTTGGAAAAATATGGGTGATACTCTCGTAAGGAAGATTCATTTTCAAAGGGAAGAAGGCTCTTTATGTTAGAACTCAAAGGTATTACGAAAATTTATCCCGCGGCGGGCAGTGATGTGCATGCCCTCAAGGGGATCGATCTTGCCTTCCGCAAGGCAGAGTTTGTAGCGATTCTGGGGCAGTCCGGCTGCGGCAAAACCACTATGCTCAACATCATCGGCGGCCTTGACCGCTATACAGACGGCGACCTTCGCATCGGCGGCGTTTCCACCAAGAATTTCCGCGACCGTGATTGGGATGCATACCGCAACCATTCCGTAGGCTTCGTGTTCCAGAGCTACAATCTCATTCCCCATCAGACGGTGCTGCGCAATGTAGAGCTGGCACTGACTCTTTCGGGCGTATCCAAGGCTGAGCGCAGAGCGCGGGCCACGGCGGCGCTCCAATCGGTAGGCCTGGGGGATCAGCTGAAGAAAAAGCCCGCGGAGATGAGCGGCGGGCAGATGCAGCGTGTGGCTATTGCCCGTGCCATCGTCAACGATCCCGATATCATCCTTGCAGACGAACCCACCGGCGCGCTGGATTCGGAAACCAGCGTGCAGGTCATGGAGATCTTGAAGGAGATCTCCCGTGAGCGCCTTGTTATCATGGTGACCCACAATCCCGAGCTGGCTGAGACTTACGCGACCCGCACCGTCCGCATGCTGGACGGCCGCATTCTCTCCGACTCCGCGCCTCTGAGCGAAGAAGAATATGCGGCGCTGGAAAAGAAAGAGGAAAAGAGCAGTAAGAAAAAGAAGGAAAAGAAGCCTTCCATGTCCTTTGCCACTTCCTTTGGCCTCTCTCTCAATAACCTCTTTACCAAGAAGGGCCGCACCGCTCTTACCAGCTTCGCAGGCTCCATCGGTATCATCGGCATCGCGCTGATCTTTGCCATCTCTCAGGGCATGACCACCTATATCGATACCGTGCAGGAGGAGACTCTTTCCTCCTATCCTTTGATGCTTCAGTCTCAGCACATGGATCTGGGCTCTCTCCTTGCTTCCTTCCAGGAGGCGGCGGAATCCACCGGCACCCATGAAAGGGATGCGGTGTATCAGAAGGCCATGCTCCACAGCATGATCAATGCCCTGAACAACACCGAGATTGATGAAAATGACCTTGCGGCGTTCAAGGTTTATCTGGAAAGCGAACTGGCAAATACGGAAGATACCGCGATTTCCGAGGCTGTCAGCGGCGTGCAGTATACCTACGATCTGGATCTGCGGATCCTCACCAGGAATGTGGATGGGGACATCATCGTCTCCGACACCACCGAGCTTTTGGGTGAGCTCATGGCGGAATACATGGGGGCAAAGGCGGCGGATTCTGTGGATACATCCGCCTCGGCCTCTCCTATGACGGCTATGATGGGAATGGGTGCCGGCGGAGGCCTTTGGCAGGAGATGCTGCCCGGTGAGGACGGTCAGCTGGTGAGCCATCTGGTGCAGAACCAGTACGAGCTGGTATACGGCACCTGGCCCGACGCCTACAACGAAGTGGTGCTGGTGCTGGATCAGAACAACGAGCTGGATGACATGACACTCTATGCGCTGGGCCTTCTTCCCAAAGAAGACATCGACGCCATCATGGACGCGGCGATGGAGAAAAAGGAGCTTGCCCCCGGCGACAAGAACTGGAGCTACGAAGAGATCTGCGACATGG
Organism: Oscillospiraceae bacterium; assembly: GCA_017396725.1. The sequence continues at coordinate 1,525 of JAFQLA010000256.1, read as the reverse complement.
AGTTCCGCGCTATTCTCCCCTCCAATACCTATACCTACGATGATTCGCAGGGGGTCTATACCGACCTTGCCGAGACCGATTCCGGCCTGCGTTATCTCTATTCCGGCGGGGAAGTGATCAAGGTCTCCGGCATCATCCGCCTGCATGAAGACGCTCTTTCCGGTATGCTGACCGGTTCTATCGCCTATACCTCCAAGTTGACGGAGCATATCATCACCCAAGCGGCGGATTCTGCCGCTGTGGAAGCGCAGAAGGCCGATCCCCGTACGGACATCTTCACGGGACTCCCCTTTGAAGAAAATACCGGCAGCATGAGCGAGAGCGAAAAGGAAGCCGCCTTCCGCAGCCATGTGGAGGATCTCGATGAGGCGGGCAAAGCGGCGACCTATGTTTCCATCATGAGTATCCCCTCGGATGAAATGCTGGAAGAGTCTGTGGAACAGGCTATGGAAGGGACGACCCGCGAGAGCGTGGAGACCCTTCTTGCCGACAGCCTCTCCGCGGAAATGGGCCTCAACCGCGAGGAAGTGGAAGACTACCTTGCGGATATGGAAGAAGAGGAGCTCATGGATATTTACCGCGAGGGCGTGGAGATGCAGGTGAAGATGCAGTATGCCCAGAGCGTTGCCGCGCAGATGGCGGCGCTGCCTGCTCCTTATCTTGCCGCCTCTCTCGAAAGCGCCATGGAAAACTACACCGCCGAAGAGTGCGCCAAGTTCTATGAAGAGGTTCTGGTTTTCTCTGAGGCTACCTATGAAGATAACCTTGTGAAGCTGGGCTGCCTGGATCTGGCGGATCCTTCTTCCATTAACCTCTATGCTTCCTCCTTTGAGGAAAAGGATGTGATTGAGGACTTTATCGGCGCTTACAACGACGGGGTAGAGGAGATGCAGCGCATTTCCTACACCGACTATGTGGGCCTTATGATGTCCTCCGTTACCACCATCATCAATGCCATCACCTATGTGCTCATCGCCTTTGTTTCCATCTCTCTTGTGGTGTCCTCTATCATGATCGGCGTCATCACTCTGATCTCTGTTCAGGAGCGCACCAAGGAGATCGGCATTCTCCGCGCTATCGGCGCGTCCAAGCGGAATGTATCGGGTATGTTCAATGCCGAGACGGTGATCATCGGATTTACCTCAGGCCTTTTGGGCGTGGTGGTGACCTATCTCTTGTGTATTCCCATCAACATGATCCTTCACAACCTCACGGGCATCGGCAATCTGAATGCCGTTTTGCCTGTGGAGGTGGCGGTGATCCTTGTGATCATCAGCATGGTGCTGACCCTCTTCGCCGGCATCATCCCCTCCCGCAGCGCAGCCAAGAAAGATCCCGTGGAAGCGCTCCGCACCGAATAAATCCCATAAAAAAATCCCGCTCCTAAAGGCGGCGCTCCATAAGGGAGTTACCCGCTTCAAAAAGGGAGTTTTCCCCCAATAGTGCGTTAAAAAGCCGCGGTATGCGTCAGCATTACCGCGGCTTTTTGCCTGCTCTTGAAGAAAAACTCTTCTTTTTGAAGTGC
>JAFQLA010000255.1 GCA_017396725.1 Oscillospiraceae bacterium | reverse complement strand
TGATGGGTGTGGACAAATATATCGTGCTGGCAAAATACTACAATCTTTCTTTGGAATATTTGCTGGGACTCACGGATCAGCCGCAGAAATTAAAATAAAAAGAGGAGCCGCGGGCTCCTCTTTTTTTATTCTTCGCTTTTGATGGCTTCCACCGGGCAGCTTTCCTTGGCCAGCATGGCAAGATCCTCCGCGCTTTGGGGCACATCACCCTCCATAGCCGTGGCCATGCCGTCATCACGCTGGGAAAATACCGCCGGGCAGGTGCTCCAACAGGCACCGCAGCCCACACAGTCGTCCGTTACGAAATATTTCACAGGCAAAACCTCCTTTGCTGCTTTTATGGTATCCAGCCCCCGCTTTTTTATGCCTGCCGCATTGCATTTTGTCTCCAAATGTGCTAAATAAATAGTGGTCATTTTCAAGGAAAGGGGGTATCTCCATGGCAAGCGCCACCCACGATCTCACCCGCGGCAATCTTTACCGCCAGATCTTTTTCTTCTCTCTGCCGCTGATCTTCACCAATCTCCTGCAGATCCTCTTCAACATGGCGGATGTTGCCATCGCGGGCCGCTTTGCAGGCTCCCACGCGCTGGGCGCGGTGGGTTCCACCTCCACCCTCATCTTCCTTTACACAGGCTTTCTCATCGGCCTTGGCAGCGGCATCAATGTGCTGGTGGCCCAGCACTACGGCGCCAAAAGCGCCAACAATGTGCGTCAGGTGGTGCATACCTCCGCCATCCTCGCCCTTATCGCGGGCATCGTCATCTGGATCGCAGGGGCGCTGAGCTGCCGCTTCTTTTTAGAGCTGCTGGGCACCAAGCCCACCCTCATCGATGATGCCGAGCTTTACATGCAGATCTACTTTATCGGCATGCCCGCCATGGCCCTCTACAATTTCGGCAACGGCGTGCTCTCCGCCGTGGGGGATACCCGCCGCCCGCTGATGTATCTCGGCATTTCCGGCGCGGTGAATATCCTGCTGGATCTTTTCACCGTTATTGTTCTCCACATGGATGTGGACGGCGTGGCCATCGCCAGCGTGACAGCCCAGTATGTTTCCGCCTTCCTTATTTTGCGGGCACTGTGGAAAACCAAGGATTCCTATGCCCTTTGCCCCAAGCATCTGCGCCTTTCTCCCGATAAGGCCAGGTCCGTTCTCACCATGGGCATTCCCGCCGGCATCCAGTTTGCCATCTTTTCCATTGCCAACCTCTTCATCCAGTCCGGCGTCAACACCTTTGATGAAACGGTGGTGGCGGGCAACGCTGCCGCCGGCAACATCGATAACCTCATCTACAATATTCTCGCCGCCTTCTATACCGCCTGCTCCAGCTTTATCGGCCAGAATCTGGGAGCGGGCAGCAAGGAGCGCATCCGCAAGAGCTATTTCATCTGCCTCATCTATTCCGCGGGCGCGGCGGTGCTGTTGGGCGGCATAGTGCTGCTTTTCGGCCACAAGATCCTCTATCTCTTCACCACCGAACCTGCCGTTGTGGAAGCGGCGCTGCCAAGAGCCTATATCATGGCCATTTCCTACTGGCTCTCCTGCTTCATGGATAATAGCCTCTCCGCCTCCCGCGGGCTGGGCCGCAGCCTTGTGCCCACGGCTATTGTCATCCTGGGCGTTTGCGCTTTCCGTATCGCGTGGGTCTACACGGTCTTTGCCTATTTCGGCACCCTCACTTCCCTCTATTCCCTCTTTGCCTTCTCGTGGATCATCACTTCCATCGCGGAGATCCTCTATTTCGTCCGGTGCTACAAAAGGGATCTTGCCTTTTTGAATTGATCCCTTTTCAAAAAATGCTGGACAGGTTTTCCTCTATCTGCTATTATCATCTTACAACCCTGACATCAAGCAAAGCTGAAGTGGAAGGCGCGTAGATATAAGGAGTATTCTATCTATTGCCGCGCCCGGATTGCAGGGTGCGGCATTTTTTATTGCGGGAGGTGAGGCTATGGATGCATTGATCGCTGCCCTTTGCGCGGGCGAAACGCTGCGCGAGGCGGACTTTGCCCGCCTTGTGGAAGGCTATACCCCCGAGCTTGCCCACCGCCTTGCCGCTGAGGCGAGAAAAAAGCGAGAAACGGTTTACGGCAAAGCCGTTTACATCCGCGGCCTCATCGAAATCTCCAACTACTGCCGCAACGATTGCTTATATTGCGGCATCCGCCGCTCCAACAAAAACTGCGACCGCTACCGTCTGACGGACGCCGATATCCTTGCCGCCTGCGATGAGGGCTATGCCCTGGGCTTTCGCACCTTCGTGCTGCAGGGCGGGGAGGACGCCGCCTTTACCGACGCGCGGCTCATAAAGCTGCTCCAAAGCATCAAAGCCGCCCACGGGGATTGCGCCGTGACCCTCTCGCTGGGGGAACGGACACGGGAGAGCTACCGCCTTTTGCGCGAGGCGGGCGCCGACCGCTATCTCCTCCGCCACGAAACGGCGGACGCCGACCATTACGGCGCGCTCCATCCCGCCGAAATGTCCTACGAAAACCGCATGCGCTGCCTTGAAGATCTCAAAGACCTTGGCTATCAGGTGGGCTGCGGCTTTATGGTAGGCTCTCCCTATCAAACGGCGGCGCATCTGGCCCGTGACCTTGCCTTTATTCAATCTTTCCGCCCCCACATGTGCGGCATCGGCCCCTTTATCCCCCACAAGGATACGGGTTTTGCCCATGAAACACGGGGCACGGTGGAGCTCACCTGCTACCTTCTCTCCATCATCCGCCTCATTCACCCCACGGTGCTGCTGCCCGCCACCACGGCTTTGGGCTCCATCCACCCCACAGGGCGGGAGCTTGGCATTCAATCCGGCGCCAATGTGGTGATGCCCAACCTCTCTCCGCCTTCGGTGCGGAAAAAGTACGCTATTTACGATAATAAGCTCTCCGACGGGGCAGAATCCGCCCAAAGTCTCGAAGAGCTGAAAAGAAGAATATCCTCGGCAGGTTATGAAGTTGTCACCTGCCGGGGTGACAGTATAGACGCCTTATAAAGAAAGGAGCACATCATGGCAAACTATAACCCCAAAAGCATGAAGGCCGAAGAATTTATCTCCGATGCCGAGATCCGCGCCACCCTCGCCTACGCGGAAGAAAACAAAAACAATATGGAGCTCATTCACTCCATTCTGGAAAAGGCCCGTCCTCAGAAGACGGAAACCGGCCATGTCTGCGCCGGCCTCACCCATCGGGAAGCCTCCGTGCTCCTCGCCTGTGAGGATCCCGAAGTGTTGGAGCGCATCTATACCATCGCCGAGGAGATCAAGCAGGCCTTTTACGGCAACCGCATTGTCATCTTCGCTCCTTTGTATCTTTCCAACTACTGCATCAACGGCTGCGTATACTGCCCCTATCACCGCCAGAATAAGACCATCGCCCGCAAAAAGCTGACCCAGGACGAGGTCCGCGCGGA
>JAFQLA010000254.1 GCA_017396725.1 Oscillospiraceae bacterium | reverse complement strand
TATTGCTTCGAAAAAGCATCCAATGTGGAAAACAAGGTCATTACCCACGATGAAGAAGGCGTCAGCGAGCTGAAGGATTGGCTCCGTGCCCAGTATCAGGCGTTTCTTTCCAAATAAATGAAAGGAGATGGCTCAGCCATCTCCTTTTTCTTTTATGCCGCGTTTTGGGCAAAGGTATTATCCACAATGGCGGCAAAGGGCACCGCCTTATCCAGTTCCCCGGCCTCCTCCATCACCTGCTGGAGCTTCATAAAGGCCTCTTCCTTCATAACGGGGTCGGCATTCCACGCGTCAATATCTTTGTAGCTCTGCACCGCCACGGTGAGGGCCGCAGCATCTGTATCGGGGAATGCAGGCGCAATCACTTCGGCAACCTCCTTCGCGGAATGCTCCTGCACCCACTTTTGTCCCTTGGCCACAGCATTGACAAAGCTCTGGATCAGCGCGGGATCCTCCGCCATAAAGCTTTGGGCGGCAAAATAGGCCGTGTAAGGGATCTCCCCTGCCTCCGCGCCGACTGACGCCATGTAATAGCCCTTTCCTTCCGCCACCACTGCCGAGGCCGTGGGTTCAAAGAGCGTCACAAAATCGGCGTTGCCGCCGGAAAAGGCCCCTGCCATCAGATCGAACTGGATGCTGTCATCCAGCGTGGTGTCCCGTGCGGGATCCACACCGTTTTGCCGCAGCACATAGGTAAGTGTCATGTAGGGAACGCCGCCCTTGCGGCCGGGGATCACCACCTTATCCTTTACATCTTCCCATGTAAAATCGGTGTTTTCCTCCCGCCCGATAAGGAAGGAGCCATCCCGCTTGGTGACCTGCGCAAAGACCTTGGGATAATCATCCCGCCCCTCGTTATAGACATAGATGCAGGCCTCAGGCCCGGCAAAGCCGATATCCATATCTCCCGAGAGCACCGCCGCCATCACCTTGTCGGCGCCGCCGCCGTTGGTAAGCTCCACCGTGATGCCTTCCTCTTCAAAAAAGCCCAGTTCCATGGCCGCGTACTGCGGCGCGTAAAAGACCGAGTGGGTCACCTCGCAGACCTTCACCGTGGTAAGTCCGCCCTGATCCTGCCCTGCCCCGCAGCCAAAAAGCGTCAGCGCCAGTAAAGCCGCAAGGCACACCGATACCCATTTTCGCATTCCGATACCTCCTATAATATTATGATCTTGCCCGTTTTCTTTTTCTTCCGCAGAGCCTTTCAAGCCCCACGATCACAAAGTAAAGTCCTGCCGCAAGAATAGCCAGGATCAAAACCCCCGCCATTACAAGGTCCATCTGAAAAACCTGACCGCCGTAAACGATGAGATAGCCAAGGCCCGCCTTGGAAACAAGAAATTCCCCCGCGATCACGCCCACCAGCGAAAGGCCGATATTCACCTTCAAAAGATTAAATAGCGTAGGCAGATTGTAAGGCAGCACGATCTTTCGGAAGATCTGCCACTTGGTGGCGGAAAAACTTTTTGCCATGGCGATAACATCTTTATCCGTCCTCAAAAAGCCGCCCAGCATCTCCAAAATCGTTACTACCAGTGAGATGGCCACCGCCATAAAAATGATGGCCTTGGTTCCCGCGCCCACAAGGATGATGATCACAGGCCCCAGCGCGATCTTGGGCAGACTGTTGAGCACCACCCAGTAAGGCTCCGTCACCTCCGTCCAGAAGGGCGACCACCAGAGAAGGCAGGCAATGACAAAGCCCAGAAGCACTCCTGCCGAAAAGCCGATAGCCGTCTCCTGCACCGTCACCCACACATGCCGCCAAAGCTCGCCGCTGCAGGCAAGTTCCCGCGTTGTATCCCAGATGCGGGTAGGACTGCTCATAATAAAGCTATCGACGATCTCCGCCGCCGCCAGAATCTCCCACAGGGCAAAAACCGCCGCCAGCAGCATGCCCCGGAGGAAAAGAACAGCGCCGTGGCGGAATCTCTCCTCTTTGAGATAGCGGCGTCTCTCCGCCGAAAGGGTCAGTTTATCCATTGAGTTCACCCCAGATCCTGTTGAAATACATTTGAAACCGCGGATGGGCGCGGCGGGTAATGGCCGTGAGATCTTCACCGAAATCCAGAGTGTGGAGACTTTTCACCCTGCCGGGTCTCGCGGAAAGCACCGCGATGCGATCGGCCATGGAAATGCTCTCGGGGATGTCATGGGTCACCATGAGGGTGGTCATCTTTTCCTTTCGCAAGATCTCCCGCACATCGTCCGTCACCAAAAGCCGCGTCTGATAATCCAGCGCGCTGAAGGCCTCATCCAGCAGCAAAAGCTTTGGCCGCACCGCAAGGGTGCGGATCAGCGCCGCGCGCTGACGCATCCCGCCGGAAAGCTCGGATGGGTAGCTTTTTTCAAAATCCCCAAGGCCGTATTCTCCCAGAAGATGACGGGCATAAGCAATGCTTTCCTCCGTCACCTTTTTTCGGATCTCCAGCCCAAAGAGCACATTATCCAGAATCGTGCGCCACTCTATAAGATTATCCTTTTGCATCATGTAACCGATTTTTTCATCGGTCCCTCTGACCTCTTCCCCTTCCACCGTGATCTTTCCCGCCGTGGGTATCAGGAGTCCCGCCACAATAGAAAGCAGCGTGGACTTTCCGCAGCCGCTTTGCCCCACGATGGAAACGATCTCGCCTTCCGCCACCTGCAGATCTATATTATCCAAGGCGGTGACCTCACCGTTTTTCGTCTGATACTTCTTGGAAATCCCAAGTATGGATACATAGTTTTCCAACGGTTTCCCTCCGTCCGTTCCGTTTTTGAAGCAACTGCACCTTATCATATGGCACCCGCGCGGATTTGGTGACGGATAAAAAAACGCCCCGAAAGAAACCTTTCAGGGCGCATTGACCGCAGTATTGCACAATGGTAAGATAAAGAAAAAAGCAAAGGAACCGGCCATGAATAAACAGGAAATTTACGAATATCTCAAAGAAAAAAATATCGATGTCCAAATCACGGAGCATCCCGCCGTTTACACCGTGGCAGAGGCGGAAGCGCTGACCCTGCCCCACAGCGAATGCAGCGCCAAGAATCTCTTTTTGCGGGACGATAAAAAGCGCAATTACTACCTCTTCACCCTGCCCTATTCCCGCGCCGTCAGCATCAAGGCGCTGCAGACCGCTATCTCCTCCCGCTCGCTGCAGTTTGCCTCCGAAAAGGATCTCATGGCCATCTTGCAGCTGGAAAAGGGCTCCGTCACGCCCCTGGGACTGCTCCACGATACCGCGAAGGATGTGCATTTCTATCTGGACGCGGCTTTTCGTGATAGCTATATCAATATCCATCCCAATGAAAATACCGCCACCCTTACCATGCGCACCTGTGATCTGGCGCGGCTTTTAGAAGAGCGCGGTATAAAGGTAAACTATCTGGATCCGGCGGGTGAAATCCTATGAAATGTCCTTACTGTCAAAAAGAAATGGAGATCGGCATCATACCATCTCCTCAGGAGATCAGCTGGCTGCCGGGTGAGAAGAGCCATCTTTTTAATAAAGCCTCTTTGCACAAAGGCTCTGTGCTTCTCTCAGAATTCTCCGCTCTGCGCGGCTCTTGTGTGAAAGCACACCTTTGCCGTCAATGCGAAAAGATCATGATCGATTGCCAAAACGAAACCGGCAACGAATAAAAAAAACAAAAGGAGATCTCCAAAGAGATCTCCTTTTGGCACGCCGCAAGAGATTCGAACTCCTGACCTTCTGGTCCGTAGCCAGACGCTCTATCCAGCTGAGCTAGCGGCGCATGTCTCAACGACAGCTTGGTTATAATAACACATCGATTTTAAAAATGCAACCCCTTTTTTCAAATTTTTTTCAGTATTGTCAATCTTGTCGAATTATGCTACCATAAATACGATATTTTAAGAAAGCGGTGCATCGTTATGGAGAATACCACTTTTAAAAATTCCCTTTTCGGCGGCTTTAACCGTCAGGATGTCATTGATTATATTGAAAGCGCCTCCCGCAAGAGCAGCGAGACTATCGCCGCTCTGGAAGCGGAAGTTGCCTCTTTGCAGGATGAACGCGCCGCGCTCACCGAAGAGCGCGATTCTCTGAGCGCGGAACTGGATGCTCTCAAAGCTCAGCTTTCCGCCCTTACCGAAGAGCGTGATTCTCTGGCCTGCTCTCTGGGTGAAGCCAAGTCCCTTGGGGAAAGCTTTGCCGCAGGCCTGGAGGAAGCCAATGCTTCTCTCGCCGCCGCCAACGAAGAGCTCTCTCTCCTCCGCCCTCAGGCCGAGGAATATGCCAAGGTAAAAGAGCACATCTCTGGCATCGAGCTGGACGCTAAGCGCCGCGCCGATGAAGCGGAAAGCAGCGTCCGCACCCGTCTCAATGTGTTCCTCAGCGAGGTGCAAAAGCAGTACGCTTCCCTCGTTTCCTCCACCAATACCGCTGTGACCCATGCCAGCAGCGAACTGCGCAAGCTGGAAGTTACCCTCTCCCAGCTGCCTCTGGCTTTCGACGCAGGCAAAACCGAGCTGGAAAAACTGGAAAAATCCGTGTATTCCAACGAGGAATGATGCAAAACGCATAAATAAAGGTGTCAGGTGAAATCACCTGACACCTTTTCTTTTTCTAAGGATTAAGCCTTAACTGCGCGGTGGAAAACTTTCTTGCCCTTCTTGATGATAGCGCCGTCGCCGCTGCAATCATCGCAGGAGAAAGTGGTCTCAATAGCGGTGACCTTTTCGCCATTCACGCTGATACCGCCCTGCTGCACCAGACGGCGGGCTTCACCCTTGGAAGCGCAGAGGCCGCACTTAACAAGGAGAGTCAGCACATCGATAGCGCC
>JAFQLA010000253.1 GCA_017396725.1 Oscillospiraceae bacterium | reverse complement strand
TGCCATACAAAGGGCAACAGAGGTGCCCTGATAGCGCCGATAGTTATAATTTGCGTGGGAGAAGAATTGCCAGAGCCAGAAGCTGCGCTTCACATCGCTATCGGAAAGAAGCCGCCGCGGCTTTTCCTCCCGCGGCGCGGGGATGGTCTCTTCCCTGCGGGGGGCAAAGAACATATAGATCGCCGCGAAAGCAAGGCCCACCAAGGCCGCGCCCATCACGCTCACCTGCCGGTATGCCGCCAGCAGAAATCCCACGGCAAGGGCAGGCCAGATATCCTTTTTCAGGATCGTGCGGAGATTCAGCGCGATACCAAGGGCCGGCAGCAGCTGGCCCACCGCGGCAAAGGCAGAAAGCAGCGCCGGGTTTTCGATCCCGCCAAGCCACGCGCCAAGAGCGGGAGCGCAGAAAACCAGAACAACAGCCGTTAAAATGAGCTTGCCCGCGAGAATGATCAGCTGGCCGGGAAGAAAGGCCATCAGCTTCATGCGCCGTATATTCCCCGTCTCCGCCGCCTCGTCCGCCATGCGGACAAAAAGGGAGTTGAGGGTCATCTTCCCCACCCAAAGGGCCGTGCCCAAAAGGCCCAGCGGCACGGAAAGCGCCAGCGCGGCATAGGTATCCAGCCCCGCCGAGACAACGATAGCCGTGCCCAGATAGCCGGGCAGCGACATGTCGCTGGGCACCGCGCCGCCCACATTGATAACGCCGATGAAAACCAGGTTGATGACCGCGCCGATCATGGTCCCCTGCACGGGATCGCCCAGCACGAGGCCCACCAGAAAACCCGCCACCAGCGGGCGCTGGAGCACATAGAAGCCTTCGCCGAAGGGCCAGGGGCTATCGGAAAGGTAATATAAAATTCCAATCAGCAGTACCTGCCACCACAACATAAGGCTTCCCTCACCTGAAAATTTTTCGCGGTTTTAAAGTTTCGTTTCCTCGCTGATGATCACCTTGCGGGCGTCAGGCACACTTTGGCAGTATACCGTGACTCCGCGCGCGGCAATACGCTTGAGGGTGGCCAGCTCGCTTTCATCCACGCTGATGCCGCGGCAAAGGCCGCGCCGTCCGCCCCGCTCGCCGAGGCCGCCCACATTCACTTCAGCCGGAGAAACGCCGGAGAGAAGGAGTTTCTCCATCTCCTCCGGCGTTTTTGTAAGGACCATGGTGCGGCAAAGGGCGCCATCAGCCAAAATGGCGCCGGCTCCGTCGCTGCCGGAGCAGACCTGCACCTCAAACCCGTCCGGCACGGAAAGCCGCATCACCTGCGCCAAAAAACTGTTTTGGGCGGTGAGATCATCCACCACGATGATGCGGTCAATATCCAGCACCTTGGCCCACGCGGTCATGATCTGCCCGTGGACGAGACGGTCGTCGATCCGATAAAATACAACGCTCATTTTTCATCCGCCTTTTCGCGCACATCAGCAAAGTTTTCCACGCTGTCGCGGCCGGCCTGCGTCACAATGGCGGCAAGACTTTCCGCTGTCTCCTCCTGCAGGCGGCTCATAGCCTCCAGCAAAACGGGGAGACTGCAGCCGGAAACCACACTAACGCCTTTTTTCAGCGCCATGGCCTTCGCCACATTGGCAGGGGTGCCCAGAGGAAGATCGGCAAGGATCAGCACGCTGCGGGGATCTTCATACAGATCCACAATATCCTCCAGCTTGCGGGCAAAATCCTCTACCGTGTCACCGGGATAGAGGCCCAGAACAGAGAGTCTGTCCGCGCCGCCTGCGATCATATCCATGGCTTCCCGCATACCCGCGGCAAAGCTTCCGTGGCTGACCAGAATGGGATGAACCATACGTTACCTCTTGCTTTTACTTATCTTCCAGGCTGATCATGACACGGTAGGTGTCAGGACGGGCAGCGGCTTCGAAAGCGGCCTGGCAGTCGCCCAGATCATAGACAGCGGAGAGCAGGGGCTTTACATCGATAAGACCGTAGGACAGAAGGCGGGAAGCCATCCAGAAGCCCTTGGTATTGGGGCTGTAAGAGCCGGTGATCACCTTTTCGCTGTAGTGGATGCGGTTGGGATCCACATCGATGGTGCCTGCGGGATGATAAGAACCGTAATACACGATGCGGCCCTTGATGCGCAGCGCGTCAATATACTGCTGAGCCAGGGAGAGAACGCCGATGGTGTAGAACACCACATGGGCGCCGTATCCGTTGGTGAGAGCCTTTACCTTTTCGATGGGATCTTCTTCCTTGGGGTCGATAACCACATCGGCGCCCAGCTTGGCAGCCAGCGCGCGGCGCTCTGCATCGGGCTCAACGAGGATGGTGCGGCAGCCCAGCTTCTTGCAGATGAGGTTGTGGAGCTGACCCATGATACCGCCGCCAACGATGACCACATCTTCACTCATGGTGATCTGCGCCTGATCCACCGAGCGCAGCACGCAGGCTACGGGTTCGGCAAACGCGGCGATCTCCAGATCCACATCCTGATTGGGAAGATAAAATACGCGGTCCGCGCCGATAGCCATGTACTGAGCAAAGCCGCCGGCACCGGGGATACCGTCATAGAAGCGCTTCTTGGCCTGACCCTTGCACTGGTTATCGTCACCGCGGTAGCAGGCTTCGCACTGACCGCAGGCGTCCAGCGTCTTGACGACCACCTTGTCGCCCACCTTCAAAGAGGTGTAGGTGCCTTCGGGGATGGCAGCCACCACGCCGGAAACTTCATGGCCGGGCACAAAGGGCAGCTTCATGTCGCCGCCGCGGAAAATGCGCTGTTCCCAAGTGCAGATCATGCACTTTTCGATCTTTACCAGCACTTCGCCCGCTACGGGAACGGGCATGGAGAGTTCCTTCACTTCCGCTTTCTGCGCGTCAGTGATCACAATACCTTTCATCTTTTCAGGCAGCATCTTTCTTTCCTCCTTAGAGCTTGATGTCAGTAGCCTTGGCGCCGTTGTGGACCAGATCCACCAGAGCGCGGGTCACAGCTTCGGGATCGGGATGGTTCCAGACATTGCGGCCGATGGCAACGCCTGCCACACCGATGGTCATAGCCTTTTCGATGCAGTCAAAGAGACCGGCCAGATCCTTGGTGGCTTCGCCGCCCAGGATAACAACGGGCTGATAGCTGGCATCCACTACCTGCTTATATTCTTCGGGGGTGCCTGCGAAGGTGGTCTTGATGATATTTGCGCCGTATTCGCAGCCGGTGCGGGCAGCGAGACGGATGTTTTCTACATTCCAGGGAACCAGCTTGCCGAAGCCGCCGGGCAGCATTTCCGCCATAACGGGAACCTGCCACTCAGCGCCCTGACGGGCCAGCTCTGCCACATTCTTCATGCAATCCTGTTCATTGGGCGTGCCGGGGAAGCCGTTGCAGACAACAGCGTCAGCGCCGAGACGCAGAGCATCTTCCACGCTGAAGAGCAGGCGGGGATGGCCGCCGGCCTGGCTGGGAAGAGCGGAATAACCGCCGTCAGCACGGAGGATCACAGCAACATCCTGCAAAATATCGCCATACTTCTGCAGAATGCCGAAGGTGGTAAGAACAGCGTCAGCGCCGCCGCGAACGATGGCCTTGAGCTTAGCTTCGGTTTCATCCAGCGCGGGGTTAACATTCATGCCCATGCCATGGTCCATAGCAACGATCACGGTCTTGCCGTCGGGCTTGAAGATACGGTTCATTCTTTTCATAGTTCTCTTGCTCCTTAACAAATATAAATTGGTTTCTTATTTCTTATCAAAGGCTTTCCTGACAGAGGTTTTTCACCGCTTCGATAGCGGCGCGCTCATCATCGCCCTCTGCCGCAAAGAAGACCTCATCTCCCTTTTTGATGCAAAGACGCATGACGGCATTGATCCGCCTGAGATTCACCGCAGCGCCGTCGGATTTCCTGATGGTGATGGCAGAAGTATAGTCACCGGCCAGCTTGGCAAGCTTACCCGCGGGGCGGGCGTGCAGCCCCAGTTCCTGCGTCATGGTATAGGCAAAGTTTTCCAGCCTCATCATCTCCTTTCCGCGGACATACGCGAAGACCTTTTTACACAGTTTTATTGTATATCCGCGGCGAAAAAATTTCTACGGCATTTGTTGCTAAAATCCCATGCCTTCTTTTGTGTGTTGTTCACAAATAGCGGTTTTTCGCCGTAAATCCCCCGCTTTTCCCCGTCCCGCAGACCGGATTTGGCGGCTTTTGGCCGTCTTTTCCGCCGCTGCGGCCCATGATTTTCTTCTTCGGCGCAGTTGCTTTTTTCTTCGCCGCCCTCTATAATCACTTTCAGGGAGAGTGCGGGATGTCTTTTTCCTGTTTTTCCCCCTGTAGATTGTGAATGCATCACAAAGAGGAGGTCTGCCCATGACCAAAAAGGAATACTTCTCCTGCCGCGATCTCACCGAGCT
>JAFQLA010000252.1 GCA_017396725.1 Oscillospiraceae bacterium | reverse complement strand
TCTTCTTCTCTTGCCGAACTGAGCAAGGTAAGCGTTGGCCTCCTGCGGGATGGCGGCAAGGCGCTTTTTGTCAGTGGTATCGGTGAAAACAATGTGATGGTCACGGATATCCTCACCATGAAGGAAGATGTCTGGAGCAACATCAGCCTGCAGGACAGCACCGGCGTTTCCTCCGAAATTTTCCATTTCATGTCCCTTTATCCCAAGGATGTAAACGGTGACGGCGTCACCGAGGTGCCGCAGCCTGTGCTGATGCCCCAGCGGGGGAATGATGAGGCCTATTCCACGGTGGAGTGGTGCAGCTACGATAGCGACAACGATCCGCAGAAGGCTATGACCACCTACCACAATACCGCCGATAGCTGGTACCTTATTTTGCCTGAGGCGTGGGACGGTGAGATCACCGTCAGCCGTGCCCGCAAATATACCGACCAGACGGATGTTTCCTTCTACTATCATGACTATGCCGCCGATGAATGGGTGGAGTTCATGGTCATCAGCAAGATGACAGGAGACAACCGGGAGTATCGTGCCAGCCGCGGCGGAAACACCGTGATCCTGCGCCAGAGCGACGCGGTCTACGCCGTCCGCTACAGCGAGGAAACGCCTTGGCGGGAGTCTATGGACACGGAAGAAGTGAAGAGTAATTTCGGCCTGATCCTCAGCGATTGGTCGACGGGTATGTATTAAGCGAAAGGACGAAACATGAAAAGAGTATTGGTTCTGGAAGACGAATCCAGCATTCGTGGGTTTATCGTCATCAATCTGCGCCGCGGCGGTTACGATGTTATCGAAGCCGAGACCGGAGAAGAGGCGCTGGAAAAACTGAAAATGTATCCTGATATCAAGGTGGCGCTGCTGGATGTGATGCTGCCCGGTATCGACGGGTTTGAAGTCTGCCGCCGTATCCGCGCGACGGATGGCCGCATCGGCATCATCATGCTCACCGCCCGCTCTCAGGAGATGGACAAGGTCACGGGCCTTATGACCGGCGCGGATGACTATGTGACAAAGCCCTTCTCTCCCGCGGAGCTTACCGCCCGTGTGGATGCCCTTTTCCGCCGCGCAGGCGGCGCCGTGGAGGAGCAGAGCGGGGAGATCTCCCAGCCTCCCTTCCTCCTCAATACCCGCAACCGCACGCTGGAAAAGAACGGTGAACGCATCAAGCTCACTCAGGTGGAATATTCCATCATGAAGATGTTTATGGAAAATCCCGGCAAGGCGCTCTCCCGTGAGGAGATCCTGGAGCTGGTCTGGGGCAGAGATTATTTCGGCGAGCTGAAGATCGTGGATGTTAATATCCGTCGTCTGCGCCTGAAGATCGAAGATAACGCCACCAATCCTGCCTACATTACCACTGTCTGGGGTTACGGATATAAGTGGGGATTCTAAACACAACGCAGTTGAACTGACAGGAGAAGCAATATGGCAATAACTCCCAACAGACTGAAAATCAAGGGTTTGCGTCAGCGGTGGATGATCAATACCATCATGCCCATTCTGGCGGTGCTGATCCTGGCTATATGCATTCTGGCGCTGGGCATTTCCCGTTATTACTACACGGGCATGCGCTCGGGTATGGAAGCCCGGGCACGCGCGGCAACCCTCTTTTTCCATGACTATCCTATCAGCAGCTACAGCGAGTATTATCAGCTGGCCTGCAGCTACGCAAGCGAGTTCGAAGATAAGGACAAGATGGAGCTGCAGTTTATCAATACCAGCGGCCGCATTCAGGTCTCCAGCTATGGGCTCACCGCCGGTATCTCTCCCGGCACATCCGACATCATGCAGGCGATCTCCGAGGGCGCCATGAGACATTACGAAGGCCCTGACCCGCAGACAGGGGAGAGTATCATGGCTGTTTCCAGTCCCCTGACCTACAACGGGCGCACCATCGGCGTGCTGCGGTATGTGACTTCCATGGAACTGGTGACAAAGGAAATCACGGTTTCCCTTGCTGTTTGCCTTCTTGTAGCGGTGGTCTGCCTTGCGCTTATCGCTTTTGCCAATATGTTGTTCATCAACAATGTGGTGCAGCCTGTGGCAGAGGTAAGTGAGGCGGCAAAGCGTATTGCCGGCGGCAGCTACGGTGTGCAGGTGGAAAATAAATACAGCGACGAGCTGGCGGAACTGGTGGATAACATCAACGCCATGTCGCTGCAGATCAGTCAGAATGAGAAAATGAAAACGGAGTTTATCTCCTCCGTTTCCCACGAGCTCCGCACGCCGCTTACCGCCATCAGCGGTTGGGGCGAGACCATCCTTGGCGATACCAGCGGCGATATGTATCAGACCCGCCGCGGCATGTCCATCATCCTCAAAGAGGCAAGACGCCTTACGGGTATGGTGGAAGAGCTTCTGGAATTTTCCAAAATGGAAAACGGCCGCTTTACCCTCCGCCTTGAGCCGGTGGATCTGCAGGCGGAATTTGAAGATACCATCTTCACCTACCGCGAGCTCTTCCAGCAGGAGGGGATCGAGGTGCATTATGAGGCAAACGATGAGATCTACGATCCCATTTCCGCAGACCCCGAGCGCCTCAAGCAGGTCTTTTGCAATATCCTGGATAACGCCGCCAAGCACGGCGGTGACGGCAAGCGCATCGATACCTCCGTCATCAGGGAGGGCGAGTCCCTTGTGATCCGCATCCGTGACTACGGCCCCGGCATTCCCGAAGAGGAGCTGCCCTATGTGAAGCAGAAATTTTACAAGGGCTCTTCCAAGGCCCGCGGCAGCGGCATCGGCCTTGCGGTGTGCGATGAGATCATCCGCCTGCACGACGGTATTTTCGACATCGGAAATGCCGAGGGCGGCGGCACCATCGTCACCATCCGCCTCCCTGCGGGAAAATAAAACTAGAACAAATGTTGCATTTTTGAAAACCCTATGCTATAATAGCGAAGAAAGGAAAATTTATGGCAGAAAAGAACGGTTCCGCCTGTTTTCGCACCTCTATCGGCGGGCAGGCTTTGATCGAGGGTATCCTCATGCGCGGGCCTGAGAAGCAGGCCATTGTGGTGCGCTCTCCCGAGGGCCTTGTCATCAAGGAGGAGAAGCTGCGCCTTGTGCGGGACAAGCATCCCATTCTGGGGCTTCCCCTCATCCGCGGCGCGGTGACCTTTATCGATTCCATGGTCAAGGGCGTGCAGGCGCTGATGTTCTCCGCCGACTATTTCCCCGATGACCCCAATGCCAAGCCCTCCAAGGTGGATGAATGGATCGAGAGCCATTTCTCCGATGAAAAGGCGCAAAAGCTGATGGTGGGCATTTCGGTGGTGCTGGCGCTGCTTATGACTATCGGCCTTTTCTTCTTCCTGCCCACTTTCCTGGCGGGCCTCGCGGATCCCTTTATCAATAGCGTAGTGGTCCACAACCTTATTGAGGGCATTGTGAAGATCGTGATCTTCGGCGTGTACCTTATTCTCTGCTCCAAGCAGAAGGATATTTACCGTGTGTTCCAGTACCACGGCGCCGAGCATAAGACCATCTTCTGCTACGAAGCGCGCTTGCCCCTTACCGTGGAAAATGTGCGCCGTCAGCCCAAGCACCATCCCCGCTGCGGCACCAGCTTCCTCTTTGTGGTGATCGTGATCTCCATTCTCTTTTCCAGCGTGGTATTCAGCCTTGTGGATTGGAAGAATATGTGGATCCGCTTCGGACTGCATCTTGTGATGCTGCCCCTTATCATCGGCATTGCCTATGAGTTCAACCGCTTTGTAGGCCGCCACGATAATGTGGTGACCCGCTTTTTGCGCCGCCCCGGCATGTGGCTGCAGAACTTTACCACCAACGAGCCGGATGACGATATGATCGAAGTGGCCATCAAGGCCATGGAACTGGTGATTCCCGAAGAGGAAGGCAAGGATCTGTGGTGAGTTATGGCCAGAACATATAATGATCTGTATCTTGATTTCAGAAGAACTTTGCACGCCGCGGGCGTCGAGGGCGCCACGCTGGAGGCAAAGGAACTGGTAGCTTTTGCTGCGGGTAAAACCAAGGAAGAGCTGCTGCGGGATATCCGCTTATATGTGGCGCCGCAGACAGAGAGCTACGCGGAAAAGCTGCTTGCGCGCCGTTTGCAGGGGGAACCCATGGCGTACCTCATTGGCGAATGGGAGTTTTACGGGCTGAGCCTTGATGTTTCCGAGGCGGTGCTGATCCCCCGTGTGGATACCGAGGTGCTGGCGGAAAAAGCGCTGGAGTATGTAAAGGGCCTTGGCCGGTGCCGTGTGCTGGATCTTTGCGCGGGCAGCGGCTGTGTGGGCCTTGCCATTGCGGCAAACGCGCCCCAAAGCCATGTGGTGTTAGGCGAATTTGATGAAAAGGCGCTGAAGATCTGCCGCCAGAACATCCGCCGCTGCTCTCTTACGGGCCGCGCCGTGAGCCTTATGATGGACGCCCGGGAAAAGCCCTCGCCCACCCTTGGGGAATTTGACTGCATCGTTTCCAATCCTCCCTATATCCCCGATGGGGATATCCCGGGGCTGGATGTTTCCGTCCGTGATTATGAACCGCACCTTGCTCTGCGCGGTGGGGAAGACGGACTTGATTTTTACCGTGTAATTGTAGAAAAGTGGCGCGCTGCCCTGACTGAAAACGGAAGAATGTACTTCGAAGTGGGGATCGGTCAGGCAGACAGCGTAATGCGCATCATGCGCGGCGCCGGTTTCGGCGATATTGAGATCGTGAAGGATACCGCCGGGATCCCCCGTGTGGTGTTCGGCACATTGTACAGCGAGATTTAACGCCCGCTTTCCGGCGGCGCGGACTTGTAAATTTGGAGGAATGTGACATGGCAGAGAAAAAGAACGCAAAGGCAGTTTCCGTTGCCGACAAGAAAAAAGCCATCGATGCTGCAATGGAGCAGATCGAGAAGATGTACGGCAAGGGCTCCATCATGCGCTACGGCGAAGGGATGGAAGTCAATGTGGAGACCATTCCCACCGGTTCTCTCTCTTTGGACTTGGCGCTGGGGATCGGCGGCGTGCCCAAGGGCCGCATCGTAGAGATCTACGGTCCTGAATCCTGCGGTAAGACCACCCTTGCCCTGCACATTCTGGCAGAAGCCCAGAAGGCCGGCGGCGATGTCGCCTTTGTGGACGCGGAGCACGCGCTGGAGCCTGCTTACGCAAGAGCGCTGGGCGTAAATATTGAAGAAATGCTGATCTCTCAGCCCGATACCGGCGAACAGGCGCTGGAGATCACCGAAGCGCTGGTCCGTTCCGGCGCCATTGATGTGGTGGTAGTGGACTCCGTTGCCGCTCTCGTGCCCCGCGCTGAAATTGAAGGGGAAATGGGCGATAGCTTCGTGGGCCTTCATGCCCGCCTTATGAGCCAGGCGCTGCGTAAGCTCACCGGCATCATCAATAAGACCAACTGCATCGTCATCTTTATCAACCAGCTGCGTGAAAAGGTGGGCGTGATGTACGGTAACCCCGAAGTCACCACCGGCGGCCGCGCGCTGAAGTTCTATGCCTCCGTCCGCATCGATATGCGCCGCGTGGAAACGCTGAAAAACGGTCAGGAAATGATCGGTAACCGCACCCGCGCCAAGGTGGTAAAGAACAAGGTGGCGCCTCCCTTCCGTGAAGCGGAGTTTGACATTATGTACGGCGAAGGCATCTCCCATGTGGGCGAGCTGCTGGATCTGGGCACCCGTCTGGGTCTCGTGCAGAAGTCCGGTTCCTGGTTCAATATGGGTGAGGTTCGCCTCGGTCAGGGCCGTGACGCCGCCAAGGATTTCTTCAAAAACCATCCCGAAGAGGCAGTCAAGCTGGAAGAAGCTATCCGCCGCGACGCCCATAAGCTCATGGGCAATCAGGCCCGCATTGCCGCCAAGGCTGCCGGCCGCGCCGTGGATGTAAGCGCTGACGACTTCAACGATGAAGATTAAAGAGATCAAAAGATCAAAACACAAGCAGGAGCGAATTCTCGTGATTCTTGAGGACGAAACCGTCCTCAAGGTCACGGAGACTGAGCTCCTGCATTTTGGCTTGCAGGCAGGTATGGACTTAAGCGAGGAAGATGTGGTACAATTAAAGGGTGCCGCGGAAAAGTCCAACACCCGTGTCATGGCAGCCAATATGCTCAGCCGCCGCGCACTTTCTAAAAAGGAAGTGAAGGATCGCCTTTCCAAAAAGGGCGCCTCTGAGACCGACGCGGAAGAAACGGCAGATTGGCTTGAAAATATCGGCGCCGTGGATGACGCCGCTTACGGCCGCATGCTGGGGCGGTATTACGGTTCCCGAGGCTACGGGCCTGCCCGTGTGCGGCAGGAGCTGCACAAGCGGGGCGTTCCCCGTGAACTGTGGGACGAGGCTTTGGCGGAGTTGGGTGAGAGTGAGGAGACCATCGCCCGGCTTGCGGAAAAAAAGCTGCAGGGCAAGGAGCCTACGGAGGAGAACATCCGCAAGGTCTGTGACATGCTGCTGCGCCGCGGTTTTTCCTGGGGCGAGGTGCGGGGTGTGCTGCGCCGCTATAAGGAAGATCTGGAAGAATAACGGAGATCCTGCAAAGGAGTTTTACTTATGTATAAAGTTGCGTTTATTTCCCTTGGCTGCGCCAAAAATCAGGTGAATGCCGAGCAGATGATGGCCCTTGTCAATGCCGCGGGCCATGAGATCCTGCCCGCTCCCGAAGGCGCGGATGTGGTGGTGATCAATACCTGCGGGTTCCTGTCCTCTGCCTGTGAGGAGGCTATCGATAATATCCTCGCCATGGCGGAACTCAAGCAGCAGGGGCTTGTGAAGAAAATCCTGGTGACGGGCTGCATGGCCCAGCGCTATCAGGAAGATGTTCTGGGAGAGCTTCCCGAAGTGGACGGTATCCTTGGTACCGGCAGCTACGGTGATATCTGCATGGCCATCCACGAGGTGATGGACGCGGGCCTTCGCCCCTGCCACATGGGAGATATCCACACCGCCAACCAGAGCGGCGCGCGCATCCTCTCCACACCCCCCTGGTACGCCTATCTCCGCATCGCCGAAGGCTGCAACAACCACTGCGCTTACTGCATCATTCCCGCCCTTCGCGGCAAGTACCGCAGCCGCCCCATGGATGAACTGATTGCCGAGGCCAAGGAGCTTGCTGACAGCGGCGTGAAGGAACTTCTCGTTATCGCGCAGGATATCACCCGTTACGGTACCGACCTTACGGGCAAGCGCCAGCTCCACGAGCTGCTGCGTGAGCTCTGCAAGCTGGATTTCCATTGGATCCGCCTGCACTATCTCTATCCCGATGAAATTACCGATGAACTCATCGATACCATTGCTGAGGAAGAAAAGATCCTGCCTTATTTGGATATCCCCATCCAGCACTGCAACGATACCATCCTCAAGGCTATGAACCGCCGTGACACCAAGGCGGCACTCACGGAACTTTTTGCAAAGCTTCGTGAGCGTATCGGCGGCCTTGTGCTGCGCACCAGCGTCATCACGGGCCTTCCTTACGAGGATGAGGCGGCCTTTGAAGAGCTTTGCGATTTCCTGCGGGAAATGAAGATCGAGCGCGCCGGCGTGTTCCCCTTCTCCCCTGAAGAGGGTACCCGTGCCGCTGGGATGGACCATGTGGATACGGAAGAAGCCGTCCGCCGTGCGGAACTTCTGGTGGATGTGCAGTCCGAAGTGATCGACGAATACAATGAATCCATGCTGGGCAAGACCGTGGAAGTTCTTTGTGAGGGCTTCGATACGGAGGCACAGTGTTATGCAGGCCGCAGCGGCGCGGAATCGCCGGATATTGACGGCAAGATCTATTTTGAAAGCGACAGTGAACTCATGGCAGGTGAATTCGTCATGGTGCGCCTCACCGGCGTGATGGACGGCGAGCTTACCGGCGAGGCTATTTGAGAACCATTGTCAAAAGGAGAAAAGCTATGAATCTTCCCAATAAACTCACCGTTCTCCGTATCGTGCTGATCCCTGTATTTATGGGCGTTTTGTACTGGGGTTTCCCCGGGGCGCAGTATGTGGCGCTGGCGGTTTTCATCGTTGCCAGCTTCACCGATTATCTGGACGGTTACATCGCAAGAAGAGATCATCTGGTAACGGATTTCGGCAAGTTTGCCGATCCCTTGGCAGATAAAATGCTGGTGACGGCGGCTATGCTGTGGTTCGTGGAGATCGGCCAGATGCCCGCATGGGTGCTTCTCATCGTGCTGGTGCGTGAGTTCGCTGTCAGCGGCCTTCGCATGATCGCCTCCGATGCGGGCCGTGTCATCGCGGCAGGCTGGTCGGGCAAGGTAAAGACCGCCTCCACCATGGTTTGCATCATTTTGATGTTCCTGCCCATCGGCAAGATCCTCAACATCATCTGCGTTGCCGTTATCGCGGTGACCACGCTGTATTCCGGCGTGGAATACTTTGTGAAAAACAAAGATGTGATCAAATCCGCTTGACACAAAAGCGGAAGGTTGCTAATATAATTAGAGTATTCCGTAACAATTTCATTGCGTGAAGAACGGGAAGAGTAACAGAACCACCGCGGAACAGAGAGGGCGCGCCACCGGCTGCAAGCGTGCCTGCCGAGGATTCTGCCAAGTGCGCCCGGGAGCGCAGGGAGAGATCCCCGCTTTGGCCTGCGTTATGGCTGAAAGTGATAAATGAGAGTGGAACCGCGTAGTTGATTTACGCCTCTCGTGTGCCGCAAAGCACATGAGAGGCGTTTTTATTTTTCTTGGAAAGAGGAATTGCCCTTGGGACGACTCAATGACCTTTTGACCGCCTACCAGCGCCGTGACCCCGCGTCCCGCAGTAAGGTGGAGATCTTTTTGTTATATCCGGGCGTGCATGCCGTGATCTATCACCGCATCGCCCATTGGCTCCATGTCCGCGGCTGGAAGTTTCTGGCCCGCTGGGTCTCCCAGCATAACCGCCGCCGCACCGGCGTGGAGATCCATCCCGGCGCTACCATCGGTGAGCGTCTGGTTATCGACCATGGCGCGGGCATCGTCATCGGCGAGACCACCGAAATCGGTGACGATGTGCTGCTCTACCAGTGCGTGACGCTGGGCGGTACCGGTAAGGATGTGGGCAAGCGCCACCCCACTATCGGCAACAATGTGATGATCGGCTCCGGCGCCAAGGTGCTGGGCCCCTTCAAGGTGGGAGACAATGCCCGCATCGCCTCCAACGCGGTGGTGCTGTCCGAAGTGCCCGCCAATGCTACGGCTGTCGGCGTGCCGGCTGAGATCGTGGAGAAGAAGGAAAAGCGCCGCTATACCGACGAACTGGATCAGATCCATGTGGAAAATCCTCTGCAGAACGAGATCGACGAATTGATGAAGCGTGTTGCAGAGCTGGAACGAAAGCTACAGGAAAAGGAGAACTGACATGTATTTATATAATTCCGCTACCCGCAAGAAAGAAGAATTCATCCCCAATCACCCCGATATCGTAAAGATGTATACCTGCGGCCCCACCGTGTATCATTTTGCACATATCGGTAATCTGCGCTCCTATCTGATGGAGGATATCCTT
>JAFQLA010000251.1 GCA_017396725.1 Oscillospiraceae bacterium | reverse complement strand
TTCTTCAATGGGTCTGTCACGCCAGGGGCTGACAGCAGGCTTATTAATGTCGCCGCGGTATTCTCTGAACTGATCGGGAGTAAGCTCGCAGACATAGGCAAGGCCCTTTTTGATAAGGTCTTCCGCGCATTCATACATCTTGTCGAAATAGTCGCTGGCATAGTAGAAGCGGTCATCCCAGGTAAAGCCCAGCCACTTGATATCTTCCTTGATGGCGTCTACATACTCGGTATCTTCCTTGCTGGGGTTGGTATCGTCCATGCGCAGATTGCAAAGACCGCCGAACTTTTCCGCGGTACCAAAGTCAATGCAGAGGGCCTTGCAGTGGCCGATGTGGAGATAGCCGTTGGGTTCGGGAGGGAAACGGGTGTGGACCTTCTTGCCCTCATACTGACCGCCCGCGGCGATATCTTCTTCAATAAAAGTATGGATAAAGTTGCGGCTTTCGCTGACTTCTTTTACTTCAGCATTCATCAATTCTTCAGCCATGCTCAATACACTCCTAAAAAAATTAGTTTTCGCTAATCAAATATTATACAAGCGCTCAAGGCCAATTGCAACACTTTTTGCGCCGATCAAAGCCCCATAAACTCCTCGTAGCTATAGAGCACATTCAGCGCCTCCAGAAGGCCGTTGGCGGTGAGATGCTCGGGAAGATCCAGCTTTTTCAAAAGCGCACGGCGGCGGTCTTCGCTCCCCGCTCCCACAAGACCTTTTTCCATCATGTCCGCCTTGGTGATGGGGCGGCGGGGCGCGGCATGTTCCGCGTTTTCGAAGGTAGCGCCCGCGTTTTTCAGCGCCGTAAGGATCACCTCAGGGCTCATGCCCTCCACCCCCAGCTTGCCTTCCTTGCCGGCGGTGCGCTTGCGGCGCTCCTTGCCGTAGATATCGGGGATGTAGGCCTGCTTCACTTTGTCTTTGGGCAGCGCGCCTTTCAAATAATTGCGGATCACAAAACCCGCGCCGTCGCTGTCAGTAAAAAGGATGATGCCCCGCTCGGCGGCAAGGCGGCGGAAAAAGGAGAGCTTTTCCTTATTGTTGAAAACGGAAAACCCGCCCGTTTCCACAACGGTGGCGTCCACCACCTGCAAAAGGGCATTCTTGTCGTAGCGGCCTTCCACCACGATCACTTCACGGATCTTTTCCATTCCCTCTCTCCTACTGCCGTCTCTTCTGGGCCAGCTGCATCAAAAAGATCTTCAGCTCGCTTTCCGCGTCCACACCCTTTTCGCTCTTCAAGCGGCGATCCAGCGTCTGGCAGGCCTGCATACTCTCGCTGCACCACTGCTTGCTTACCTTGCGGGCAGATTCCATAGCCAGCTTTGCCGGGTAATCCGAGCGCATGTTCCAAAGCTCCATGAGCCAATAGCGGTCCTTGCCGCCGTCGATGGCGATGCGGGCGGTGTAGATCTTGCGCAGCTCCTTGCCCAGCATGGCAAGGATCATAATAGGCTCTTCCTGCTGCTGGAAAAGGTTGGCGAGGATCTCCGCGGCGCGGTCATAATTGTGGGAGGAGACGGCGTTGGTCATATCAAAAATGGCCGCTTCCAGAATGGGCGCCGCCACGGCATTGATGTCGTTTACGGTGATGCGCGGCCCTCTTGCGTAGGCAGCCACCTTTTCGATCTCAGGCAGAAGCCCCGTCATCAGATCGCCGCAGGCAAAGATCAGATGCTCACAGGCCTGCTGATCGATGTCCTTACCCAGCGCGCGGAAGTGCTTTGCGATCCACGCGTGGAGCGCGCCGGATTCCTGCGCCTCGAACTTCACCGCAAGGAGGGCGCTGTCTACAGCGGCGTGGAGCTTTTTCATGGTCTTGTTGGGTTTATACTCCACAAGATCGTACACAAAGACGAGGCAGCCGTATTCAGGCAGGTCGCTGACAAGGGCGATAAACTGATTTCTCTGCTCTTCGTTGAGGCCGAAGATGTCAAAATCCGTCACCACCGTCAGCGTCCGCTCCGCCATCATGGGCATGGCTTCCACCGCCTCCGTCAGGCTCTGGACGGAAAGTCCCTTACCCTCAAGGCGGTGATAGTTGAATTCCTCAAACCCCGCGGGCACCAGCTTCTTGCGAAGATCGTTGAGATAGTATTCTCTCAGATAGGTCTCCTCGCCGTAAAAGATATAACCCGTGCCGATATTCCCCTCAGAGAGGTCTTTTTTCAGCTGCCGGAAATTCACATTTTCACTTTTCGGTTTTTTTGCCGCCATACGCATTTCCTCAATTCGCTTTGATGGTCACACTGCCTTGCAGATCCGTGCGGTAAACGGCGCAGCCCGCTTCCCGCATCCGCACAAGAGCCGACGCGTCAGGATGGCCGAAAGCGTTTTCTCCCACGCTGACGATCACCGCCTCAGGCTCCGTTTCGTATAAAAGTCTCTCGCCGCTGGCATCATCGGCACCGTGGTGGCCCGCCAGCAGCACCTCAATATCTTCAGGAGGCATTTGATCGAGAAGAATCTCTTCCGTCTTTTGGCTCATATCCCCCGTGATCAGCACATCGAAATCCCCTGCCGAGCACAAAACCGCAAGGCCGCCGTCGTTGCCGCCAGCGCCGCTTGCAGGAGAGTAAACCGTAAGCTCTGCCTCGCCAAAGGTAAGGCTCTGCCCCGCTATGACGGAGATCTTTGCCTCTTGCGTCGCCGCAAAGAGCCTGTCCGCGGCATCAAACTCCTCCGCGATCACGGGGATCCATATTTCCTTCACATCGCTGCGGGCACAAAGGGTCTGCGCGCCGCTGATGTGGTCTTCATCCAAATGGGTCACGATCAGGGTCTTCACTTCGTAAAACCCGCGGCTGCAGAGGGTCTCTGCCGCGATTTCTCCCGCGTCCGCGCCTGCGGTCATGCTGCCGCAGTCCACCACTACCGCCTCTTTGCCGGAGGTCAGCAGCACGCACTGCCCCTGCCCCACATCCAGCACCGTTACCGTCAAGGGCGGCGCAACGCTTTCCCGGCGGGTAGTAAATACGCTCAAAATCAAAGCGCAGCAAACGAGAACGGCGGCTGCCGCCACGCGGCGCGCCCTCTTCTTTTTCAGGAAAAAGCAGAGCGCAAAGATGATATACGCATAGATAAACCAGCACTTCATCCGATCATCGGTGAAATACACCGCGTGGTACGGAATGGATGCGATCCCATCTGCCACAACCAGCACATACCGCGCAAGCAGTGCCGCGCCGAAGGCAAGGATACGCCCCAGAGGCAAAAAGAGAAATCCCAGCGCCACGGAAAGCATACCCAGTGAAAAGGCCAGCGACACCGCCCACAGACAAAGCAGGTTGGATAGCGGCGTTACAAGGGTAAAGGTATTGAAATACAGCGCGCACAGCGGCGCGGTAAAAGCAAGCGCGCCCAGGGTAGCAGAAAAGCTGCTGATCAGAAACCGGCAGATCTTCCCCTTTGCCGAAAACGCGGCGGATATCTTAGGCGTCACCAAAAGAAGGCCCAATACCGCCCCGAAGGAAAGCTGCAGCGAAACGGACGCCGCGGCATAGGGGTTAGCCAGAAGGATCGATCCAAGAGCCGCGGAAAGCGCCGTCAGCGGATCGTTTTCCCGATTGAAAAGCGGGGCGATCAGTACAAAGAGGAGCATGATCGCGGCGCGCGTCACAGAGGGCGAGCCGCCCACCGCCGCGGCGTAAAACACCACCAGCGGGATCCCCAGCAAAGCCTTGCGTTTGTAGTGGGAATGCCCCACGAAAAAGCCAAGAAGCGAAATGAGAAATGAGCAGTGCAGGCCCGATACTGCCGTCACATGCCAGAGTCCCGCTTCGGAAAGGGCCCCGCGGTCTTTGGCAGATAACTCCTCGGTATTTCCCATAAGGATAGCTGCCATAAAGCCTGCTGTTTCATTGCTGTAAAGCTCTTTCACTTTATCACTAAACGCCTTGGCAAAGCGCTGCGGGAGATAGCGGATACTCCCTGCGGCACCGTCACGGATCACCGCGCTGCCGCTGCCTTTGAGCAAAAGGAACTCGCCCTTTGCCCTTTGGGAAGGAGATTCACTGCCAACAAATGCTGCCTGCGCCGTGATGCGGTTTCCCGGCTGAAGACACAACAGCTCTTCCCCGCCGTAATACACCGCCTTGATCCCCAAAAGCTTTGGTTCTCTCAGGCGCACCGTTACCCGCGCGCCGTAGGTCAGCTTTTGCGGGTAGTCCGCCGCTTCCATTTCCACCGTCTCCACCGCGCCCACATAGCTTTGGGCAGGACGGATGAAAAGCGCGTCAAAAACCGTGCAATAAATCAGCGCCGCGCTCATGGCGCAGAAAATCAAAACAGCCCGCTTGCGCCAAGCTTTTTTCACAAAAAACGAAGCCACGGCCAGAAACAAAAAGAGGCCTGCCGCGCCAAGGCGCCAGAAAGCGGCCGAAAGCCCATACTGCGCAAGGAAGATCCCCGCGGCAAAGGAAAAGGCAGCCGCAGCAAAACCGCGCATACCGCCATCGCCTCCTTCCTCTCTCTATCCATTCAGTATAGCAGACTCTGGTCTTTGCGGCAACAAAAAAGAACGGGTCGAAACCCGTTCTTTTTTATGAGTCTTTAGCACATGCGCTCATCCAGCTTGGCGCCGCCCAGCACATGGAAATGGATGTGATGCACGGTCTGGCCGGCATCAGCACCGATGTTGGTGACCACGCGGTAGCTTTCAATGCCCTTTTCGGCGGTGACCTTGGCGATCACTTCAAAAATGTGGGCAACCACAGCGCTGTTACCGGCATTGATGTCGGAAGCAGAGCTTGCGGTGTGAGCTTTGGGGATCACAAGGAAATGCACGGGAGCCTGGGGATTGATATCGTTGAAAGCCAGGCAGATATCATCCTCATATACCTTGGTGGAAGGGATCTCCCCTGCCGCGATCTTGCAAAACAGACAATCAGACATGGTTCTTCTCCTTTCGATCACTTTACGTTAGCTGCAACATATTCTTCAGCTGCTGCGAGAGCGGCATCGATCTTGCCCACTTCGCTGCCGCCGCCCATGGCGCTGTCGGGCTTGCCGCCGCCCTTGCCGCCAACTACGGGAGCAATGTTCTTGATAATGTCACCGGCCTTGATGCCCTTGCCAACGGCTGCCTTGCCGCAAACGGCCAGCAGGGTCACCTTTTCACCGTTGGCAGCAGCCAGAACGGCTACCACA
Organism: Oscillospiraceae bacterium; assembly: GCA_017396725.1. The sequence goes on along the minus strand of JAFQLA010000251.1, from coordinate 1,540 downwards.
TTTTCATCCTTATCACGCAGGAAGTCGCCCATCTTGCGCAGGTCATTGGCTTCCACGCTGCCGCGGGAGGAAGTCACCACCTTAAGGCCGTTTGCTTCCTTGGCGGAGGAGAGCAGCTGCTCCACTTCACCGGCAAAGACCTTGTCCTTCATGCGGTCGATGGTCTGGTGGAGTTCCTTGAGCTCCTTGACGGTATTCTCTGCCTTGACGAAAAGCTCAGCAGGAGTGGTCTTGAGGATCTCGGCAAGGGAAGCAAGCTTCTTATCCATCTCGTCCACCAGATCCAGAACAGCCTGACCCGTCACCGCCTCAATACGGCGCACGCCGGAGGCAACAGAGCCTTCGCTGACGATGCGGAAGGTGCCGGCCTTGGCGGTATTGCTCAGGTGGGTACCGCCGCAGAATTCGATGGAGCGGCCTTCCATGTTGACCACGCGGACAACATCGCCGTACTTTTCACCGAAGAGGGCAACAGCGCCCATCTTCTTGGCCTCATCAATGGGCATTTCACGGACATCCACTTCCATGCCGGAGAGGATCATTTCGTTGACGCGGCGGCTCACTTCCTTGAGTTCTTCAGCGGTGAGGCCTGCAAAGTGGGTGAAGTCATAGCGCAGGCGGTCGGGTTCTACCAGAGAGCCTGCCTGATGGGCATGGTCGCCCAGCACTTCATGAAGAGCGGCGTCCAGCATATGGGTGGCGCTGTGGGCGCGCATGATAGCGTCGCGGCGATCGGTATCCACGGATGCGGAAACCTCGCAGCCTACCTGCATTTCGCCTGCAGTCATCACACCGTAATGCATGTACTTGCCGCCGGCGTTCTTCTGCACATTGTTCACAGCAAAGGCTGCGCCGTCCGCAGTGGTGATGACACCGTGGTCTGCGGTCTGGCCGCCCATTTCCGCATAGAAAGGCGTCTTATCCAGAACAAGGATCGCGCTGACGCCGGAAACCACGCTCTCGCGTAGCTCATCCTCGGCAACAATAGCAACTACCTTGGCCTTGTAGTCCTTCAGGTTTTCGGCGGCATAGCCGTCAAATACGGTGGCGGGGACATCCTTACCGAAATCAATGCCGCTCCAGCCCAGATCGCCCATAGCCTTGCGTGCTTCACGGGCGCGGACCTTCTGCTCCTGCATCAATGCGCGGAAACCGTCTTCATCCACGCTCATGTTCTCTTCCTTCACCATTTCGGCAGTGAGGTCGATGGGGAAACCGTAGGTATCGTAAAGCTTGAAGGCGTCAGCGCCGGAGAAGACGCTCTCACCGTTCTTCTTGTGCTCGGCAAGCATTTCGGCAAAGATCTTCATGCCGCCGTCGATGGTCTTGGCAAAGTTTTCTTCCTCGGTGCGGATGACCTTAACGATATAGTCTTCCTTTTCCCGAAGATCCTTGTATTCGCATTCGTTGACGGCAACCACGGTATCCACGATCTCATAGAGGAAGGGGCGGTTCACGCCAAGGAGCTTGCCGTGGCGGGCAGCGCGGCGCAGGAGGCGGCGCAGCACATAGCCGCGGCCTTCGTTGCTGGGGAGCACAC
>JAFQLA010000250.1 GCA_017396725.1 Oscillospiraceae bacterium | reverse complement strand
TTTGGTCAGGTGGTGATGAGCGTGACCTTCGCCGCGGCGAACACGTCACGGGCGGAGGGGGTGAGGATGGCACCCTTGGGGATGGTCACGGTATCCCCCTGCTTGATGAGCTCCAGCGCGGCAAATTCCGTGATCAGGCGGCTGGCGGTGGGGATGGCGCTGCCCTTGGGGGATTCTGCGGCGGGGGCGGCGAATTTGGCGGGTTTTGCGGGGGGCAGGGGGGCGGGAACGAAGTTCCGCTCCACCGGCTTCACCCCGTAGACGGAAAGGGTTTTGGCGTATTCCTCCAACTTCTGATAGAGGGGGGTGGAGCCTTTCCCCGCGTAGGCGCGGTGGGGCAGGGCGGTTTCGGTGATGTACACCTCCACACCGGAAAGGAGCGCCGTGAGAACGGCTTCGCTCACGCTGTCTCCCCCGCGGCCAAGGGCGATATCCGCAAGCTGTGGGACGGTGAGGGCGGTGATGACCACGCGGTCATAACGGAGGATGTGGGGGTCTTTTTCATAGTCGCTGACATCCAGCGTGACGGCATTGGCAGTGAGCGAGGCGGGGACTTCCCCGCCGCCAAGCTTCAGCACCTTTTTCCGGCCCTCCGTGGAGGGGGCGGGGGCGGCGGTGAGGTTGGATAGCACCTGCGCGGTGACGCTTTCAATGATGGCGCGCAGTTCCTGTTCGGTCATAATTTCACCTCTCTTTGATGAGATGACCTGTGAGATTGCTGCCCCGCATGAGGGCGGCATTGGCTTCGTCAAAATCAATGTGGACGGCAAGGGCATAGTCCTTGCTCACCCGAACGATGACATCGTTCAACGTCACGGGGCGCTCGGTGCCCATGCGGATGCTGACGTGCTCCCCGTCGGTGACGCCGTACTGCTTGGCATCTTCAGGCGTCATGTGGACATGGGCCTTGGCGGCGATGGCGCTCTTTTGTGCCGTCACCACCCCGAGGTGGGTGACGATGAGGACGTCCGCCGCGCCGCTAAGATCGCCGGAGAGGCGGATGGGCACCTCTACCCCAAGGGTGCGGGCATCGGTGAAGGAGAGCTCCACCTGAATGTCGCTTCTTGCGGGGCCGAGGATGGCCACATTGTCAATTTGCCCGCGGGCGGTGACCAGCTTCACCCGCTCCTCGCAAAGATACTGCCCCGGCTGGCTTAAGGGGCGCTTGGGGGTAAGCTGATAGCCCTTGCCAAAGAGGGTCTCCACCGCCTGCTGGGTGAGGTGGACATGGCGGGCGGAAACCTCCACGGGGATGAGCTGACCCAGCTCGTTTGCCCGAAGGGGGGCGGCGGGGGCGGCTGCGGGAGCGGCAGTCTGGGCTGCCAGAACGGAGCGGACGATGTCCTGAATGTCCGCGTGGGAGTAGTAATTCAAAATTTCGTCCCTCCTTTTTGAGAAACGGTTTGGCAAAAGAGAATGTAAACGGCGCTGGAGAGGCGGTTGAGGGCCTCGACAATGTCCGTGCGCTCCCCTTTAGGGAAGGCGCGGAGGGCGGCAAGCTCCGTTTCCCGCACGGAGGCGCGCAGCAGGTTCAGCCGCGCCGGCACCTCTCCCATGGTGTGATCGGGGATGGGGTGGGGGATGCCGAAGACCTCTTCCACGTGGTGGGAGGCGCGGCGGAGGGAAGCGCTGTCCATCCCGAAGAGGGCGACGGGGGGCAGGGGTTCGCCCTTCACCTCCGCGCCGAGGATGGCGCGGGTGCAGGAGAGCAGCTCCCCAAGGCGCGCTTTCAGCGTCGGGCAGTCGGTGAGGGTCTGGAGGAGGATGATCTGGGCCTGCAGATGATCCAGCTGCCCGCGGAAGGCGATGCGGGGATGAGTTTTGGGGACGAGGACGTTATCGTGGAGATGGGTGAGCAGCTCCCCCTTCTCCGTGGTTTCCTCCCCCGTTTCGGCGATGATGTAGACCGGCTTT
>JAFQLA010000007.1 GCA_017396725.1 Oscillospiraceae bacterium | reverse complement strand
TGCATTCAAGACCAATGTGGAAGGCGTTTACACCGCAGGCGATGCCAAGCGCGGCCCCGCCACTGTAGTGGAAGGCATTGCCGATGCTACCGCCTTCGCCGAAGCTGTGATCGGTGCAGCACATGCTTATGAGCTGCCCTGCTGCTCCACTCCTTCTTACGACGATGCTGCCGCCAAGAAGGGCATCCTCTGTGAATCCGCCAAGTGCGAAGGTGACCGCTGCCTCAACTGCAACACCGTTTGCGAATGCTGCGTAGATGTCTGCCCCAACCGCGCCAATGTGATCATCGAGCTGCCTGACGGCCGCCATCAGATCGTTCATGTAGACAGAATGTGCAACGAATGCGGCAACTGCGCCGTCTTCTGCCCCTACAGTTCTGCTCCCTACAAGGAAAAGCTGACTCTCTTCCAGGATCGCGAAAACTTCGATGCCTCCCCCGAAAACAACGGTTTCATGCCTCTGGGCGGCAGAAAGATCCTGATTCGTCTGGACGGCAAGACCATGGAATATGATCTTTCCACCGACAAGGGTCTCCCCAACGACATCGAAATGCTGATCGTTACCATCTACCTGAAGTACGGCTATCTCATGGCCTGATAGCTGCTCCCCCAATAAGAGTACGCGGCGAGAAATTCTCGCCGCGTACTTTTTTCCTCTCTTAGCGGCTCTTTTATTGATTTTTCCGCTGATTTGTGATATATTTTGAAAAAACGAAGAAAGGTACCGCCGTATGACATCTCTGGAACGAAGAGAGCAAATCCGTGAAATCCTCATTACCTCCAAAGACCCCATCAGCGCCACTGCTCTGGCAGGCCGCTTCTCCGTCAGCCGTCAGGTGATCGTGGGAGATATCGCTCTGCTGCGCGCAGCCGGCTGCTCCATCATTTCCACTCCTCGTGGATATTACATTGAAAAAGAGCATTCTCACGGCATCATTCATCAGTTGATCTGCTGCCATAGCGGTGAACAAATGGCAGAAGAACTCAATGCCATTGTGGATTGCGGCTGCAAGGTCATCAATGTCATCGTGGAGCACCCTATTTACGGCGCGCTGACCGGCGAACTGCAGATCGCCTCCCGTCTGGATGTGGAATGCTTTGTGGAGCGCGTCCGTTCCAATGATGCCCTTCCCCTCTCCGCGCTGACGGAAGGTCTCCACACCCACACTGTTTCCTGCCCCAATGAAGAGGTGTTCTTCCGCCTCCGGAATATCCTGCAGGAATGCGGCATCCTCATCAGCGCCAAATAAAACTTGACAATCAGACCAAAGCACTTTACAATAGCATCCGACAGGTGTCAAGACATCTGTCGGATTTTAGTTTTTCAGAGAAAGAAACGGTGATTACAATGGATAAGATCAAAGCTTTTCTCAAGCGGAAGAATATCGTAATTTCCGCCCGCCACTACGGTATTGACGCTATGAGCGCCATGGCACAGGGCCTTTTCTGCACCCTGCTGGTAGGTACCATTCTGGATACTTTGGGCAAGCACCTCGGTATCGGCTTCCTCAGCGCTATCGTCGCTACCGTAGGTAAGGGTGACGCTGCTGTTGCCTATACCATCGGCGGTCTTGCTTCCGCAATGGTAGGCCCCGCTATGGCCGTTGCCATCGGCTACTCTCTGCAGGCTCCCGCGCTGGTGCTTTTCTCTCTCGTTCCCGTAGGATATGCCACCAATGTGATGGGCGGCGCAGGCGGCCCCCTTGCTGTTTTGATCGTGGCCATCGTCGCAGCCGAATTCGGTAAGGCCGTTTCCAAGGAAACCAAGATCGATATTCTGGTAACGCCTATTGTCACCATTCTCGTTGGTGTCGGTCTTTCCTGCCTCATCGCAAAGCCCATCAGCACTGCCGCCAGCTATGTGGGCACCCTTATCATGATGGCAACGGAACTGCAGCCCTTCTGGATGGGTATTGCTGTTTCCGTACTGGTAGGCATCGCACTGACCCTTCCCATCTCCTCTGCCGCTATCTGCTCCGTGCTGGGTCTCACCGGCCTTGCAGGCGGCGCTGCTGTGGCAGGCTGCTGCGCGCAGATGGTGGGTTTTGCCGTGATGAGCTTCCGCGAAAACCGCTGGGGCGGTCTTGTGAGTCAGGGTCTCGGCACCTCCATGCTGCAGATGGGCAACATCGTCCGCAATCCCCGCATCTGGATCCCCCCCATCCTTACCTCCGCCATCACCGGCCCTCTGGCCACCTGTCTTTTCAAGCTGGAAATGAACGGCGCTCCCGTTTCCTCCGGTATGGGTACCTGCGGCCTCGTGGGCCCCATCGGCGTGTGGACCGGTTGGCTCTCTCCCAGCGAGATCGCGCTTTCCCACGGCGCTGCCGCTGTCTCTCCCACGGCTTTCCATTGGATCGGCCTGGCTCTGATCTGCGTGGTGCTGCCCGCCCTTCTCACCTGGGTCTTCGGTCTTGTAGCCCGCAAGATCGGTTGGATCAAAGAAGGCGACCTCACTCTCCAGTAATCAAAAAAGGCTTTGGAACTATGTGTTCCAAAGCCTTTTCTTTTTGTTTTTTTGCAAAGTTCCGTATGGATATTTTTTTGCAAATATGCTACACTTATTTCAAGTTTCTTAAAAGGAGTGATGTGCAATGAAAATTTTGCTCAAGGGCGGCTTTGTGGTCTCTTCCAACGGCGCAAAAAAAGCCGATGTGCTCATTGACGGTGAGAAGATCGCCAAGGTCGGCCGCAATCTGACCTGCAGTGACGCCTCTATTATCAATGTCGCCGACCAGCTCCTTTTCCCCGGCTTTATCGATGCACACACCCATTTCGATCTGGATGTGTGCAACACCACTACTGCCGATAATTTTTCCACCGGCTCCAAGGCAGCACTGCGGGGCGGCACCACTACTGTCATTGACTATGCCTGCCCCAACAAAGGCGAATCCCTGCAGCACGGTCTCGACCAGTGGCACACCAAGGCTGACGGTTATACCTACTGTGACTACAGCTTCCACATGACCATTGACGATTGGAACGAATCCATCGAAAAAGAGATCGCCAACATGTTCGCCGCCGGCATTACCTCCTTCAAGATGTACACCACTTACTCCGCCATGATGATCAGCGACGGGGATATGTATCTTGCGCTGAAGAAGCTTAAAAAGTTCGGCGGCATCTGCGGCGTGCACTGTGAAAACAGCAGCGTTATTGACGCCAAGATCGCCGAGCGCAAGGCAAGCGGAAAAATGGGTGTCTCCTCCCATGCTATTACCCGCCCCGACTATCTGGAAGCGGAAGCTGTGGCCCGTGTGCTGCGTATCGCGCAGGCAGCGGATGTACCTATCATCATCGTTCACCTCACCAGCGAAGCTGCCATGCGGGAAGTGGAGATCGCCCGCAAGCGGGGCCAGAAGGTCTATGTGGAGACCTGCCCTCAGTACCTGCTGCTGGATGAAAGCGTCTATTTCAACGAGGATTACTCCTCTGCCGCCCGTTATGTCTGCGCGCCTCCCCTGCGCACCGATCTTGACCAGCGCTATCTTTGGAAGGCACTTCACCGCGATGAGATCCAGACCATCGCCACCGACCACTGCAGCTTCACACTTGCCCAGAAGGATGCCGGCAAGGAGGATTTCACCAAGATCCCCGGCGGTCTTCCCGGCGTGGAGACCCGCGGCGAGCTGATCTATTCCTACGGTGTTACCACCCGCAAGATCTCCCTTGGCCAGATGTGCAGCCTGCTGAGCGAAAATCCCGCCCGCCTTTACGGTCTCTTCCCCCGCAAGGGTATTATCCGCAAGGGCAGCGACGCCGATATCGTGGTTTATGATCCCCGCGCCAGCCATGTGATCCGCGCGGAAGACATGGTGGCCAATGTGGACTATACGCCCTACGAAGGCTTTGTCACCTCCGGCGGCATCTCCATGGTATTCCTGCGGGGCAACCTTGCGGTAAGAAACGGCAAAGTTGTCGCTGACCGCTGCGGCAAATATCTGGTGCGCGGCAAAAACAGTCTCGTATGATGCACTTTGATACCGACCGCCAGACGGTGGTCCTCTGCGGCGCAGGTCATGTTTCCGCAGCTCTTTGCACGGTGCTTCAGCCTTTGGGCTGGCAGATCATCGTCATTGACGACCGGGAGGGACTCTTGACCCGAGAGCGTTTCCCCGTCGCCGATCACCTTATCTTTGATTCCTTTGAAAACCTTTCCTCTTACGATTTCCCGGCAGAAAGCTACTATGTGACTATGACCCATTCCCATGAGCTGGATTTTTCCTGCCTCGCGGTGATCCTCTCCCGCTCCTTTGGGTATGTGGGTATGCTGGGCAGCCAGAAGAAAGCTGCCAAAGCTTTTGAAAAGCTTCGCGCCCAAGGCTTCAGCGAAGAGCGGCTCGCCCTCGTCCACACCCCCATCGGCCTTTCCATCGGCGCTGAGACTCCCGGCGAGATCGCCATCTGTATCGCGGCGGAAATGGTGCAGCTTTATCGCACCCAACCGCACGATCACATCGATGTGGCAATAAAGTCTGCCCTGCGGGATCCCCGCCCCAAGGTGCTGGCCTCTGTTATCGCCACCGAAGGCATTACCTCACGGCAAAGCGGCGCCGCCATGGTGATCTTTGCCGACGGCAGCTTTGTCGGCACGGTAGGCGGCGGCAGCATTGAGTATGAAGCAATTCGGAAATCTGTTGCTCTCCTGAGTTCTTCCGGCGATTCCTTTGAAGCTACCCTCTCAAACCACGTCGACGGGAAAATGACTCTCCGGTTCGAACGCAAATAAAATCAAAGACCACACCGAAGCACATCGGTGTGGTCTTCTTTCTTTTCAGGAGCATCAATCTTTCTTCCGGTCTTCCTGTTTGGTATCAATATAGGAATACAAAGTATACTTGGAAATACCAAAGTATTTTGCGATCTTGTCGCCGGATTTTGTCACAAGGAAAGCGCCGTTCTTATTGAGGAACTGGATGGCCTTTACTTTATCTTCTTTGTTCATCAAAGCCACCGGCTTACCCACCAACGCAACGGACTGCTCAATGAGCTCGGTAAGGAGATCATTGACATTGACGATCTTTTCCGGCTCGCTCTGCACCTTATCCTGCGTGCCGATCAGATCCTTGATAGCATTATCCACCAACAGCAGCGCAGAAATATCATAGTTAATAGAAAGAATTGCGTAGACTTTTCCCTTACTGTTTTTAATATACATAGTGGATGACTTCAGGATCTTCCCGTCAGGCGTTTTGGTAAGGTATGCCAGATGGTCCTGCTTGTCTACATTGCCTTCCTTCAGAAAGTCCATAACGACTTTCGAAGCACCGTCACCCAGCTTGCGGCCACTGACATGACCGTTTTCAATCACCACCACTGAGCTTTCCGCATGGTGGCTGCTGACATCGTGAACAAGAACCTCACAATTGCTGCCAAACTGAGCAGCAATACCTGCAGCGATCTGTCGAAGCATTTCAAGTTTTCCGGCTTCCATAGTCACCCACCTTCCTTCTTAAATATATTTCAGCTCTGTGCAGTTTCTCACAAACTGTTGCTCTGCAAAACAAATTTTTTGTTCACAACTATATAATAATAATAATTTTTTCTCCCGTCAACCACTTTTTAACAAAAATTTTTTTAGGATTTAAAAAAATTTGTTTGACATCTGCAGAACATATGGTATCATAGAATCATAAGAAAGATTTCCCCCTATTCAACCTATAAAGTTACAAACAAATTTCGTATATTTTAAACGGAGGTATCAATATGGATTTTGAAGCTATCAAGAGAGCAGCGGAAGCATACAAGGACGATATGTCCAAATTCCTGCGCGACATGATCGCCATCCCCTCTGAGTCCTGCGAAGAAGAAGGCGTTGTAAAACGCATTGCTCAGGAGCTGGAAAAACTGGGCTATGACAAGGTTGAGATCGACGGTCTCGGCAATGTCATCGGTTGGATGGGCACCGGCGACAAAATCATCGCCATCGACTCCCATATCGATACTGTAGGTATCGGCAACATCAAGAACTGGGAACACGATCCCTATGAAGGCTATGAAACCGACAGCGTTATCTATGGCCGCGGCGCAAGTGACCAGGAAGGCGGCATGGCCTCCGCTGCATACGGCGCCAAGATCGCCAAGGATCTGGGCCTCATCCCCGAAAACTACACCATCATGGTCGTC
>JAFQLA010000249.1 GCA_017396725.1 Oscillospiraceae bacterium | reverse complement strand
CGATACCCTTGCGCTTCTTGGTGGAAGTCTGCTTCTTGTATTCGGCGTGCTTGCGCTGATAGTCAGTCTGCTCAACGGTGTAGTCCATAACTTCCTGCAGAATAACATGTTCTACGGGAGCACCGGTAGCGGTGAGAGAACCTTCCTTGAGGCAGTTCTTTCTTCTGAATTCCACTTCGTCCATACCCAGAGCTTCAGCCACTTCATCGATGAACTGTTCCTGAGCGAAGATCAGCTGAGGAGAGCTGTAGCCGCGCATTGCGCCGGAGTGGATGTTGTTGGTGAATACACCGTAAGTATCGGTGGAAACGTTGGGGATTTCGTAGGGGCCGGTGGAGTGAACAGCGGCGCGCCAGTTCATGTACAGAGTCTGGTTGTTATAAGCGCCGGAGTTATCGATCTGCTGGCCTTCCCATGCAACGATGGTGCCGTCCTTCTTAACGCCGATCTTGTAGTGGATCTTGAAGGGATGGCGCTTGGAGCTTTCCAGGAAGGAATCTTCGCGGCTGAATACCAGCTTTACGGGCTTGCCGGTGACCTTTGCCAGGAATGCTGCACGGCCTGCTGCAAGACCAACGCCTTCTTCCTTACCGCCGAAGGAGCCGCCCAGGGTCTCCATCACAACGCGGCACTTGTTCATGGGAGTTTCCAGAACTCGGGAAATGTAGCGGCGGGTAAAGAACGCATGCTGAGAAGAAGAGTTAACGGTCATAACACCGTCATTGGGATTGTAGTGAGCGACTACTGCTTCGGGTTCGATGTAGGAGTGCTCAATGTACTGGGTGGTGTAGTCTCTTTCCAGGATCAGGTCAGCTTCTTCAAAACCCTTGGAGACATCACCCTTGCGGATGTTGTAAACGGATTCGGTGAAGATGTTGCCGGGATACTTCTCATGAAGCTGAGGAGCGCCTTCAGCAAGAGCTTCTTCGATGGTGTAAACACCGGGCAGTTCTTCGTATTCTACTTCGATGGCAGCCAAAGCCTCTTCAACGAGAGCCTTGGTCTTGGCAGCAACCATGGCCACGCAGTCACCTGCGTAACGGACCACATCGGTAAGATACATGTAGCTGCAGTGAGTAGCACCGTTGTTGGGCATATCGGCAGCAATAACAACTGCTTCTACGCCTTCGATCGCCTTAGCCTTTTCGGTGTTGATGGAAACAACACGAGCGCTGGAATAGGGGCTGCGCAGCATGCCTGCATACAGCATATCTTCCATATAGATATCAGCTGCATAACGAGCCTTGCCGGTAACCTTTTCGATGCCTTCCATACGCGGATGCGGACGGTTGATTACATCGAACTTTTTCTGACCATACAATGGCATAATCAATTCCTCCTATGTTTATTTCTTCAATAACACTTAACGAGACAACAACTTTTTTACACTTTTGACCCAGTGTAAAAAAACGGGCCGGACAACCTTTTTCGAAAGTGTTGTCAAACCCGTTTTTAAAAGCCTTAAGTTTTATAGTTACATTTTAATGAATCTAATGAAATATGTCAATAAGTAAACGATCTTTTTCGTTATCTTATTTTTAGTATATCGTCATTTATATCTGGTTTTTTGTCAAATCTTTCAACGAAATACCTACTTCTTTTTTTGCAGTTTTAACACCAAATCTTCTTTCGGGGTCACATAAACAGTGCGGTAACCGTCATAGATCACCATACCGGGCTTCCCGCCCGCCGGCTTTTTCACCGCTTTCACCGCCACATAGTCCACCGGCACATTGCCGCTCTCTTTGCCCTGAGAGTACCATGCTGCCAGCATGGCCGCCTCACGGATGTCCTCCTCCCCTGCCTGTGCGCCCGCAGTGCGAAGGATCACATGGGAGCCGTGTATCTTCTGGGCATGGAACCAGATATCCCGCTTATCAGCCTCCTTCAGCGTCAGGCGGTCATTTTCCTTATTGTTGCGGCCCACCAGCACAGTAAAACCACCGGAGGTCACAAACTCTCTGGGTCTGGAAGCGCGCTTTTGTACCTTGCGGCCCTTGTCGCTGCCCTTGATATAGCCTGCTTCCCGCAGCTCGGCGCGGATCTCAATGAAATCCTGCTCCGTCTCCGCATCCGCGATCTCGGCAAGAATACTTTCAAGATAGGTATGCTCGGCACGACCTTTTCCCATCTGTTCGGAAAGGATCTTTTCCGCAGTCTTTGCCTTGTTATACAGTTTGTAATATCGTGCCGCATTCTGCTGCGGCGTCAGCAAAGGATCAAGAGGAACCGTGATCTCCCCGCAGTCCTCAGCATAAAAATTATCCGTCACAAGAGCTTTAGCGCCCTTTTCCATACGGTAGAGATTGGCGGTGATAAGATCGCCGAAAACCCGCAGTTCATCACGTTTGAGTGTCTGGGCGTATTCCTTTTCCTGAAGGGCCAGTTTGCGGGCAGCGCGGTCTCTGGCCGTCGTAGCCACGCGGATCAGCTCCTGCCCGCGCTGACGGGTGCGTTCAAGGCGTTCCTTGCGGCTGTAAAACTCATCGAAAAGCTTGGAAAAAGAAGGATACTCCTTCCCTGCCGCACTTTGACCGTACTGAAAAAGCGGCATAAAAGAAAAGTCCGCAGGCTTTCCTTCCCGCTCCAGAAGATACGGCACAAAATCGCCGCTTTCCACCCGCAGGCGCAAAGCGCAAAGCTCTTCCCAAAGGCGATTCTTCCCCGCTTTGTCCAGCATGCACGCACGGGTATCCGTCTCCCCTGTCACGCGGTAAACGAGTTCGCGGGCAATAAGGGGTGAAAACCCCATAAAAGTATCCAGCAGGAAGCTATCCAGTTTTGCCTCTTCACCCGCTGCGGAAAGAAGATAGAAAAACTCTTCCGCGTCCACCGCCGTAAGATCCCGCTTTGCAGGAGAAGTCGGCAGGCGATAGAAAAGCCCCGGCAGGATCTGCCGTTCGTCAGATAGATCACCGCCCACACGGCGCAAACAATCGATGATGCAGCCGGTGCCGTCGGTAAGAATCAGATTTGCTTTTCGGCCAATGGTCTCAAGGATCAATCTGCGGCGGCCGCTTTGACCCAGTTCGTCGATCACATCGATATCCATGGTGACCACGCGCTCAAAAGGCTGCTGAGTAAGAGATACAATGCGCCCGCCGGAGAGGTGCTTTCGCAGCAGCATGCAGAACATAGGAGGCGCGGCAGGATTTTCCCGCTGGATCTCCGTAAGCTGAATGCGGGGCTGTCCGGAGCCGGCATTGAATAAAAGCCGTTTGGAGCCACGCAGCAGCAAAATCACCTGATCGCGGGAGGGCTGCTGGATCTTTTCGATCCGAAGTCCCGTGATCTCATTATTCAATTCGTCGGTAACTGCCTGCAGGCAAATGGCATCAAGCGGCATTACTTTACACCTCTTCCATCATAATGAGAAACAGCTCATTGATGCGATCCTTGCGGCCATTGAGATAGAGATATCCCAAAAGCGCCTCCAATGCAGTCGCCTGCTGATAATCGTGGCGGCTGGTGTTGTTGGGTATACGGTGCACATGCGCATTTCGGCCGCGGCGAAATACAGCCTGTTCCTCATCAGTAAGAACGGAGAGGATCTTTTCCGCACGGCGGGACTGCTCCTTAGCGCAAACCAGTTCAATAGCTGCGCGATGGATCCCCTTCCCTGTTTCCTTCCCGTGGGCACAGAGCCAACTGCGCACAAGGATCTCGTATACAGCATCTCCCACATGGGCAAGGCCGATGCTGCTGATGCCGCGGATCTCATCCGCAGTCAGTTGAAGATTAAAATAATCCATTTCAATGCCTCATTTCAAAGGTGCGATTTCATACATAAATGTATTCTAAACCACCTGTGGCCGAAAGTCAATTTCTCTCACTGCCGCTCCAATTACAGCAATACCTGCAAGCTTCTTATTCATTTTAGAAGGAAAAGAAAAAAATTTCAGAAAATAAATCAAATCAAAAAGTGCGTTAGTTGACTAGCATAGCATATGTG
>JAFQLA010000248.1 GCA_017396725.1 Oscillospiraceae bacterium | reverse complement strand
GATGTTCCATTCTATGCGGACAGGCTCACATCTTTGCAAAAGAAAAAAAGTTTTATTTCCCTCTATCAAAAACCGCCGCGATTCGGTATAATGTAAAAAAAGAACACAAGAGAAAGAGGTGCCGCTATGGCCCGATTCGGTTTTATTCAGGATAAACTGGAAATCAAGTTTCTGATCCTTTACATCATGTCCCGCATCATTGAACCCGTCCCCTTTGACGCTGTGCTGGATATGACCATGTGTGACGACGGTATTGACTACTTCGATTTTTCTGAGTGCCTTGCCGACCTTGTCCGCACAGGTCACCTTAATCTGCAGAACGATGTTTACAGCATCACCCAGAAGGGCATCCGCAACAGCGAGATCTGTGAATCCAGCCTCCCCTACTCCGTCCGCATCCGCGCGGACAGAAACCTTGCCGCTTACAATCAGAAGCTGCGCCGCAAAAGTCAGGTCCGTGCCAGCGTCACTCCCCGTGATAACGGCACCTATACTGTCTCCCTCTCTTTGAGTGACGATGTGGATAACCTTATGAACCTGAGCCTTATGGTGACGCAGAAGGAAATGGCAAAGGATCTGGAAAAACGGTTCCAGAAGAACGCGGAGCACATCTATATCACCCTCGTCAATACCCTTCTCCATTCCCCCACGGAAGAAGAATTCGAAGAAGAACCCGCCGAAGAATAAGCTTTGCGCAGCAAAAATCCCCTGTACGGATGTACAGGGGATTTTCTTATTTCACTACCACATTTTCTTCGCCCAGAACTTCTTTCATCTCCTGCACCAGCGCATCGTGGATCACGCACTGTGTGCCTAGGAGCTTACCGGTATCCGCCATGCGCATCTTCACGGGAGACTTGCCCGGGAACATGGTAAAGACCAGTCTCGCGTGCTCAAACTCGCGGCTGTCGATCCCGGGGAAACGAAGATACAAAGTCTTGACGCCAACAGCATCCTTTTTCGGCGCGCCAAGGTATACCTCCCCTTCTGTGCGGAGCAGATCCACGGTTTCCACCATCAGCTGGGGCGCTTTTTCATCCCGCACGCTGAGTCGGCCGCGGACGGCGATAACCTGATTTTCCTGCAGATAGCCGCCGAACTTCTCCAGCACGCGGCTAAAGCACAAAAGCTCCATGGAAGAAGTGCTGTCCTCCAGCACCACATAGGCCATGAGGGAATTATTCTTGGTGGTCTTGGTCTTGCTGGAAAGCACCACGCCCGCGATGGTCACCCACTGACCGTCTTCAAAACGGGTGGGGCCTTCTTCCTGCGCGAAATCGCTGTTGATCTCCCCGATGGAAGAGGCGCCGATCTTCTTCACCGCATCCTTATAGGCCTGCATGGGATGGCCCGAAAGGTAAAGGCCCGTGGTCTCCTTCTCCATGGTCATAAGCTGCTGGGGAGTAAATTCAGGAATATCAGGGAGCTTTATCTCAGTATGCTTCGTTTCCGCGCCAAAGGCGGCACCGAAGAAATCCAGCTGACCTTCCACATTCTGCTTGCGGTTGGAGGCGATGGAATCGATGACCTTTTCATAGACCTCGATGAGCTGTGAGCGTTTGACGCCGAAGCTATCGAAAGAGCCGCTGCGGATCAGGTTTTCCAGCGCGCGCTTATTCATATCCTTATCGAACATGCGCTCACAGAAATCCTGGAAAGACGTGAATTTGCCGCTTTCACGCTCTTTCATCATCGCATGGATAAAACCGCGGCCGATGTTCTTGATGGCCACAAGACCGAAGCGGATGCCCTCTTCCGACACGGTGAAACCGTCATCCGAGGCATTCACATCCGGAGGCAGAAGCTTGATGCCGCATTCACGGCACTCGTTGATATATTCACTGACCTTATCCGAGTTATCCAGAACAGAGGTAAGGAGCGCCGCCATATATTCGCGGGGATAATGGCACTTGAAA
Organism: Oscillospiraceae bacterium; assembly: GCA_017396725.1. Next base: position 995 of record JAFQLA010000248.1, on the reverse strand, counting down.
TACGCCGTCTGATAGGCAACCACCGCATAGCTTACGGCGTGAGCCTTGTTGAAAGCGTAGTTTGCAAAATCGTAGATCTCACCGTAGATGGCCTCCGCCGTGGCTTCGGGGATGCCGCCCGCGATACAGCCGGTGATGCCGCGCTTGGGATCGCCGTAGATAAAGGCCTGCTTCTCCTCTTCGATCTGCTTGACCTTTTTCTTGGAAATGGCGCGGCGCACCATGTCCGCCTGCCCCAGAGAATAGCCTGCAAGGCGGCGGAAGATCTCAATGACCTGCTCCTGATAAACGATACACCCGTAAGTCACTTCCAGAATGGGCTTCAGCGCGGGGTGCTTATACTGAATGAGACTCTCATCATGGGCGCAGGCCACAAAGCGCGGGATGGAATCCATAGGGCCGGGGCGGTAAAGGGCGATGATTGCCGTGATATCTTCAATATTCTTGGGGCGAAGACCCACGCACACCCCCGTCATGCCGGTGCTTTCCATCTGGAAAACGCCGCTGGTTTTACCCTGCTGGATCATTTCGAAGGTGGCAGGATCGTTATCGGGGATATCCGCAAGAGAAAAATCAGGCATATTCTCCCGCAGCATTTTCACCGCGTCATCCAGCACCGTCAGGTTGCGAAGGCCAAGGAAGTCCATCTTCAAAAGGCCCAGCTCTTCCAGCGTCACCATGGTAAACTGGCAGACCATGGAATCGTCATTTTTTGCCAGCGGTACATACTCATAAACCGGCTTTTTGGTGATGACCACGCCCGCTGCATGGGTGGAGGCATGGCGAGGCATACCCTCCAGCTCACGGGCGGTATCGATGAGCTTTTTGATGGTGGGATCTTCATCATAAAGATCCCGCAGCTGCTTGGAAAGCCGCAGCGCATCGTCCAGTGTAATGTGGAGGGCGTTGGGCACCAGCTTTGCCACCTTATCGCAGTCCGCGTAGGGAATGTTCATCACGCGGCCCACGTCACGAATGACACCTCTGGCCGCCAT
>JAFQLA010000247.1 GCA_017396725.1 Oscillospiraceae bacterium | reverse complement strand
TGAAATCACGGCGGCAAAGGTCTTCTTTCAGACTTGCGGAAAACCGCACCGCAAGAGGATGACGGTGATCGGTATAATCCCCGTCCACACGGTAAGTGGTGATCTCCGCCGCGCCGCCGGAGAGCCGCACCGTCACGGTGCCGTGCTGCAGCCCCGTAGGGATGGCCCGCTCACCGAAAAGTTCACAGACCTCCTGAGGAAGCGCGCTGGTGGTAAGATCCCAGTCGTGGGGCGTCTTCCCCATAAGAAGATCGCGGACACAGCCGCCCACGCAGTAAACCTCATGGCCTGCCTGCTGCAGTTCTGCCATGATATCCCGCACAAACCCCGCTATCCGATCCTTCACGCGCTTCACCTCCTTACCCGCGCGGAAAATGATAAAATTCCGCTTTGGTATTCTATTATAATAAATTGACTTGCTAATACTTTTCAAGATTAGTATAATATTTTTATAAAATGCTTTTCAAGGGGGATCTCCCGCCATGATGAATAATCCTGTCAACATTAAAGAATATATCGCTCCGGGCAAGCGGGTGCATCTCGTAGGCATCGGCGGGGTATCCATGTGCCCTTTGGCAGAAGTGCTGCGGGGCATGGGGCTTCAGGTGCAGGGCTCTGACATGAGCGAGAGCGACTCTGTTCTCCATCTGCGCCAGTTGGGTATTTCCGTGGCAGTGGGTCATGCGGCAGAAAATTTGGGCGACTGTGATTTCGTGATCCGTACCGCTGCCGTAAAGGATGATAATCCCGAGATCTCCGGCGCTGCCGCCCGCGGCATCCCCGTCTACGAACGCGCGCAGGCATGGGGCACCATCATGCAGCACTATAAGAACGCTCTTTGCGTTTCCGGCACCCACGGCAAGACCACCACCACTTCCATGTGCACCCATGTTTTCATGGCAGCGGAGGCTGATCCCACCGTAATGATCGGCGGCACTTTGCCCCTGCTCCATTCCGGTTACCGCGTGGGCCACGGCAACACCATCATTCTCGAATCCTGCGAATACTGCAATTCCTTCCTCAGCTTCTTCCCCACCGTGGCGGTGATTCTGAATGTGGAAGCCGATCATCTGGACTTTTTCAAGGATCTGCAGGATGTGGAAAACTCTTTCCGCAAGTTCGCTCAGCTGGTCCCCACCGCAGGCCATGTCATCGCCAACGCGGACGATCCCGGCACCATGGAGGCGCTGGATCACTTTGACCGCGATATTTTCACCTTCGCCGTGGAGAATGACGCCTGCTGCAAAGCGGAAAATATCACCTTCACCAACGGTTTCCCCTCCTTCGATGTGGTGATCCGCGGTGAGGTCTATGCCCATGTGGAGCTGCAGGTAGCAGGCCACCACAACATTCTCAATGCCCTCGCTGCCGCCGCCTCGGCCTATGTGCTGGGCGTCAGCGGTACGGCTGTGGCTGCGGGTCTCGCCTCTTTCACCGGTGCGGGCCGCCGCTTTGAGCACAAGGGCGAATATAACGGCGCGCAGATCTATGACGATTATGCCCATCATCCCGGCGAGCTCCACGCCCTCCTCTCCACCGTGCGCAATCTTGGCTACAAGCGGGTCATCTGTGCCTTCCAGCCCCACACCTATTCCCGCACCCAGGCCTTTTTCGAAGAATTCATTCAGGAACTCCAACTGCCCGATGTTGTGATCCTGGCGGAAATTTATGCCGCCCGTGAAAAGAATCTTCAGGGCATCTCTTCCATGGACCTCTGCCGCCACATCCCCGGCGCGGTCTATTGCTCCACCCTGGATAAGGTGGCGGAAGAGCTGCGCGCTCTGGCCCAGCCCGGCGATCTGATCCTCACTGTGGGCGCAGGCGATATCTTCCGCGCGGGAGAAAAGCTTCTTGCCAAACCCCCTGTATGCATATAATTTGAAAAACACCCGTTGGAAATTCCAACGGGTGTTCTTTTCTGCCCTCAGTTCTTTTCTTTGAGTGAACGGATGCCCACACAGGCAAGGCCGATGCCCAGCATGCTCAAGCCCGATTCCACAGGAAGCTCGCCCCAAAGCGAAATGACAGTTACCGCTACACCCATGGCAATGGGCACCGCTTTCAAAACTGTATCCACCAGATAATCCGCGCCCTTGTGGCCGCCGGCAGGTATCGCCTTTGCGTTCATCAGCTCCTCAAGAGATACCCCAAGGATCTCTGCCAGTTTTGGAATCGTCTGGGTATCGGGGCAGGCAATATCCCGCTCCCACTTGGAAACCGCCTTGTCGGTGATATTGAGCATATCCGCCAGTTCCTTCTGTGTCATACCTTTTTCTTTGCGAAGGGTGCTGATGATCTCACCCATAGATGTATTGGCCATTTGTTTTTCTCCTTTGCTTTTTGTTGTTTTGAGTATAAGTCCCCGCTCCAAAGGAGTAAACCGAAGGGAGGTAGAGTTTACTAAACCGCAGGTTTACCGCAAAGTTACCCTTAAAAAACCTGCCGGATCACACTTTAGCATATTTCCTTCACCATTTCAACGGCGTGCGGTCTGCAAAAGTTTTGCCCCTTGCAAAGCCTTGCGCCCTATAGTAAAATTAACTGGATATAAGAGAATTTGCGAAAGGGCGTTTCTATGAAAAAAGTTGTGGTTATCGACGGTCGGAGCGGTCACTCCGGCAAGCTTTTTATCGAGCGGGTCAAAGCCGCGCAGCTGCCCTGCGAGATCGTTGCCATCGGCACCAACGCCATCGCCACTTCCGCCATGCTCAAAGCAGGGGCCGAAGCCGGCGCCACGGGGGAAAACCCCGTTGTGGTGGCATGCCGCACGGCGGATATTATTGCAGGCCCCATCGGCATCCTTGCCGCGGACTCTCTTATGGGGGAAGTGACCCCCACCATGGCGGTGGCCGTGGGGCAAAGCAGCGCTACAAAGCTGCTCTTCCCTGTGAGCCATTGCAACAACATCGTGGTAGGCACCCAGAATTTCACCCTCTCCAAGCTGATGGATGAAGCCGTGGAACTGCTGCGCTCCATGCTGTAAACCCTAAAATTTCCGGCCAAGCCGATCTCGTTTCCCTTTTAATCGCATCCCAAGGATGCGGACTCCCGTTCAAGACGGCAAAACATCTGAAGGGAGTATTCTATCTGTGAAAATCCGTTCCAACTCGCATGATGTCATCCGTAATCTGGCCTACTCGGCGCTGTGCCTTGCTCTATGCATGGTGCTCCCCTTCTTTACCGGTCAGATCCCCCAGATCGGCAGCATGCTCTGCCCCATGCACATCCCCGTGCTGCTTGCAGGCTTTTTGTGCGGCCCATGGTGGGCAGCTGCCGTAGGCGCGGTGGCGCCTATGCTCCGCTATCTGATCTTCTCCATGCCGCCTCCCCTGCCCACCGGTCTTGCCATGACCTTTGAACTTTTTACTTACGGCCTCGCGGGAGGGCTTTTGTACCGCAAGCTGCCGAAAAAAACCTCCTCGGTTTACCTCGCCCTGCTATCTGCCATGCTGATGGGCCGCGGCGTATGGGGGCTTGTCTGCATTTTGATCTACGGCGCTATGGGCCAGCCCTTTACCTGGGCTATTTTCCTTGCAGGCGCTTTTACCAACGCCCTGCCCGGCATCGCGCTGCACCTTATCCTCATCCCCATACTGGTGCTGACTTTGAAAAAAGCAAAAATCATTGCGAAATGACAAAAGAGCCTTGGCTAAGCCAAGGCTCTTTTGCTGTGTTATCTCTCATGCGGCCAGCATCGTAAGCCAGCCGATCTTCTCCATACCGAATTCTACCGCCAGCACCACGAAAATGATAAGCAGGGACAGGATCAACCCGTAAAGGATCGGCTTAAGGCCCGCCTTTTTCATGTCTTTAAAGCTGGTATTGAGACCGATGGCAGCCAAAGCCACCACCATCAGAAATTTACTCAGGGATTTGGCGCCTGCGGAAACGGAAGCAGGGATCAGACCCACGCTGTTAATAACAGCCAGCGCCACGAAGCCAAGGATAAACCAGGGAAACACAGACGTCATCTTCACATTGGTATGTACCTCGCCGCTGCTTGCCTCTTTGCGCTTGAGCCGCACATTGATAAAAGCAAATACCAGCCCCATGGGGATAAAAGCAAGGGTACGGGTCAGCTTCACCATGGTGGCAAAATCACCTGCCGCCTCAGAAAAGGCATAGCCTGCCGCCACCACGCTGGAGGTATCGTTCACGGCGGTGCCTGCCCAAAGGCCGTAGGCAATATCGCTGAGATGCAGCGCGCCGCCAAGGATGGGGAAAACAACGATCATCACCATGTCAAAAAGGAATACCGAAGACATGGCGTAGGCCACATCTCGGTCCTCCGCTTCAATGGTGGGAGCCACCGCCGCAATGGCGCTGCCGCCGCAGATGGCAAGACCGCTGGAAATAAGCCCCGTAGCCTTCCAGTTAAGGCCAAGCGCTTTACCCACAAAGCGGCCGATGCCAAAGCAGATGATGAAAGTGAAAATCATGGCAGAGAGCGTCAGCTTACCCACCTCCACAATGGTGGAGACACTCAAGGACGCGCCCAGCAGGATAATGGCAAACTTCAAAAGCTTTTTGGAAGTAAACTTCAATCCCTTGGCCATTCCCGCGGAGGGCTGACGGAAGAGATTGATGATCATGCCGATAAACATGGCGATAACACCTGCGCTGATCACATGCACAGGGATCAGACTCTCGATCCACTTGGCCGCAAAAGCCAGCACAAATGCCGCCGCTACACCGGGGATCAGTTCCACATATTTTTTCATTGCCACACGCTCCTTTCCCGGCAGGTCCTGCCTTGACTTTAGTATAATCTTCCTTTATAATTTGGTCAAATTATCAATTCAAATGATTTAATTTGATTTTCTTATCAAGGAGTTCTGCTATGCTGGATTACCGGATTGAGACCTTTCTCACCCTGTGCGACACCATGAATTATCACGCGGCGGCTCAGATCCTTTGCATCACCCAGCCCACCGTGACGCAGCACATTCAGTATCTGGAGCAGCATTACGCTCAAAAGTTTTTTTCCTATGACGGCCGCCGCCTGCGCCTGACCCCGCAGGGGCAGACCTTTTTGCGCTATGCCCACTCCGCCCGTTATCAGGAGCAGAAGATCACCTCCGC
>JAFQLA010000246.1 GCA_017396725.1 Oscillospiraceae bacterium | reverse complement strand
GCCGCGCGGGGGGATTTATTCGCTGATTTTGAAAAGGCGCTTTAAAATGCCCCTGAGCGCCTTTGGAGATCTCCAGACCACGACTTTCATTTCCCTCCTCCTTTCATTTCAGGCACATGCACCCGCAGGCAATGAGCAAAAAGGCCACAAGGAACAAAAGAAACCCCGTGGGAAAGACCGCCGCGGCAAAGATACCAAGGCCCAGCGCCAGCGCGCAGATCCCAAGCAGCGGACACCGACCTCTCCGCATCCTACTCCCCTCCTTTTTGCCGTTTTCCCAGTATATTCCTCTCTCCTTTTGGTTGACACACAAAGCGCTTGCTATTTTTCCCACTTGTGATACGATAGAAAGAAAACGCATCGGTGAGGTGTGAAATGAAAAAAACCGACAAAAACGAAAGTCAGGGCGTGGCACTGGGCATGTGCTTTGGCCTTTGCTTAGGCATGGCGCTGGGTTCCGCCTTCGATAATATCAGTATGGGCATGTGCTTCGGCCTTGCCATCGGCGTGGCTCTGGGCGCGTTGAAGGACAGACAGGTGAACCGCCAGCTAAAGGAAAAGGGCTATAGAGTCAAAGCCATCGAAGAAAAAAACGGCGGCGCGGCATATGCCGTCACCATTGAGGCCAGGGACGGTGAGACCTGCGTCATAACCCTGCCCGGGGGGCAAATGGAAAGCGAGGGTTTCGCCGTGGGCGATACCGTCTATCTGGATGAGGACGGCCTCCTTGAGCAGGCCTTTGATAAAGACGAGGAATAAGAAAAGCCACGGCAATTGCCGTGGCTTTTTTCTCTCGCTTAATAGAGATCGTCAAAAATATGGATGTTGCTGGGACTGGGATCCCATTTGCCCTTTTCGCACTCCTTCACGATCTTGACGATGCGGTCGTTGAAGGGCGTGGGCACGCCGTATCGTCTGCCCCATTCACAAACGATGCCGTTGATGGAATCGATCTCGCAGGGCTTGCCCTTTTTGATGTCCTGCAGCATGGAAGGCTCGATGGCGCGGTGCTTTCGCATGGCGATGGGGATAAGAGCGGTGGCGAACATGCGCTTGATGGCGCTCTTATAATAGAAAAGCGCCGTGATGTTCTTGCCCTGCACAGGGGCGAACTCCGCCCCCGCGGCGTGGCCCACATCGATGCATTCCTTGATGCAGCGGATGGCTACATTGCGGGCGGTAAAGCTCCCCGAAACATCGCCGAATACGCCGCCCATCACGGTGCCAAGACCTGAGAAGGTGGCATTGATCAAAAGCTTGGACCAGCGGACGCCCATCAGGTTGGTCTCTTCGTGCACGGGGCACATCAGCTCCAGCAGATCCTTTACCTCACGGAACTTCTCGTCGCTGATGCCCTCCATCTTTCCCATGTGGAAAGAAAGGCTCTTCGGATCGCTGGTCATGGTGCATTCGCCCGGCGCGGAAAGGGTCGCGCCCCATTCCACAACGCAGCCCATGGTGCGCTCGGAGCCTACGATCTCGGCGATCAGCGGCTCGGGAAGGCCGTTTTGCAGCGTCACGATGACGCCGTCAGGGGCGAGATAGTCCTTGAGGAAGGCGACCACCTCGCGGTTATAAAGCTGCTTGGTGAGCAGAATGATCACATCGTACTGCCCCTGCATCTCCTCCGGCGTCAGCGCGGAAACGGGAACATGCATATCCACCGTGCCCTTGATGGTGGCGCCCTTGGTCTTCAGCGCCTCCACATGGGCCTTGTTGCGGTTGATGAGATCGATCTTGCCGCCGTTTTTCGTAATGTAGGCGCCCAGCACCGTACCAAGGGAGCCGGCTCCGTAGATCGCGTAGCGTTTCATATGTCTCCTCCCGCTATAATCTCTTGATCTATTTGTTCTTCTGCTGCCAATCCTGCAGCGGCTTAAGCTCCTCCCAAAGGCGCACATAGCTTGCGTGGCGCACGGGATGGATCTTGCCTTCCTTCTTGGCCTCCAACACACGGCAGCCCTTTTCCTTCACATGAT
>JAFQLA010000245.1 GCA_017396725.1 Oscillospiraceae bacterium | reverse complement strand
TATAAGGGCGGCTGGGTAACGGATGACTCCGTGGCGGATAACATTATCTCGCAGTTTGAAGCAAGTGTTGCCGCGGATGAATACTTCTTCACCTACACCACCACCATTCAAAACCACATGTCCTACACCTACGCCAAGTACGGTGAAGGATACGATTTCCCCTCCGTCAGCTGTGATGCCGATCTCAGCCCGGAAGCGCAGGAGATCGTAAATGTTTACACCGAAGGTCTGCGGGATGCCGACGCCATGCTCTTAAAGCTCACGGAGTATTTCTCCGCCAGCGAGGAGCCTGTGGTGCTGGTATTCTTCGGCGACCATCTTCCCTTCCTGGGTGACGGCAGCCTTTGCTATCACGAGCTGGGGCTCGATCCCGCCAACGAAAGCGGCAAAAATGACGCCTTCACCTATTACAGCACCCCCTATCTCATCTGGAGCAACGACGCCGCGGCCGAAACCCTGGATCTCCCCGCGCAGAAAGATGCTCTGGATCTTCCCGCTGACGGTCTTATCAACGCAAGCTATCTTGGCAGCGTGGTGCTGGAACTGACGGGTCATGCTGATGAAAACGCCTATTTTTCCTATCTCTGTGAGATGCGCCGCGAGATCCCCGCGCTGCGCTATGAAAACTGCCGCACGGCAGACGGCACCACTCACACGCAGATCCCCGCCGAACTGAAGGCGCTGGTAGATAAGCTGAAAAACTGGTCCTATTACAAACTGAAATTCAAAAGATGAAATCAAAACTCTCCTCTGCCCGCATGGCCCTTTGCGGTGTGATGGCGGCTCTTGCCGTGGTGGTAATGAGCCTTGGCAGTATCGTGCCCTTCGCCACCTTCTGCTGCCCCATCCTCGCCATGCTCATTATGATCCCCATCACCGTGGAGTGCCCGCCTAAGCTGGGGCTCACGCTGTATGCCGCCATCGCTATCCTCGCTCTTTTGCTGGTAGGCGACAAGGAAGTGTCCTTCCTCTATCTCTTCCTCGGATACTATCCCATCCTTCGTCCGCGGCTGCAAAAGCTTCCCCACAAATGGCTGCGCCTGATCGCAAAACACGCCATTTTCACCTGCGCGGTAGTGATAATGTATCTGCTGCTGATCTTTGTCTTCCGTCTGGACGCAGTAACAGAAGAACTGCAGGCAGCAGGCACCGTAATGAACACAGTGCTGCTCATCATGGGAAACGCGGTTTTTTATGCTTTCGATCTGCTGCTTTTCCGCTTCACATGCTTGTACGAGCATACATGGCGCAAACGCTTATTCCGATAAAAAAAGAGTCCTTTGCCGCGGCAAAGGACTCTTTTTTTCCAAAAACAGGCAGAAAAACAAGCGTGTTTTTTCGGCATACTATAGCTGGGTATCGAAAAGACAAAGGAGATGCAATATGAGATCTAAAATCATCTGCCTCGCTTTGGCATTTTGCCTTGTCCTCTCTCTTACCGCCTGCCGCCGCAACGATAACAATACCGGCTCTAGCGCAGGCGACAATATGGGGCAGCAAAATGACAGCGGCAGCAGCAACGGTTCCACCGGCACCGACGGCGGCGGCAGCCTTGTGCAGGATGCCGTAGACAGCGCCAAAGACGGCGCCCGTTCCTTTTCCCGTTCCATGACGGACGATTTCGACCGCATGATGGATAATGCCCGCGTCCACGACAGCGACGGCATCCTCACCGACGGCGAAAACCCCACCAACAACACCTTCCGCCAATAAGCAGAAAAAAGGAAGCTGATGCATAAAACATCAGCTTCCTTTTACTTATCTTTTCTTTTTGGCAAAGCGGTCCTTCTTCGCCTGGGACATGGGAGCCTTGCGGCCGCTGTTGGCGCGATCCTTTTCATTGGCTCGCTTGGCGCCGCCGGCAGCGGAGCGGGGCTTTTTCTCCTCCGCCATGCGCTTCGTTGCGCGGGCGGGGCGCTTTTCTTCTTTCCGTTCGCCGCTTTCTTCCTTTCGCTTTTTCTCTTCCTGCTTTTTGTAATAGCCCGCAGGGCGGATCAGGCACTTGGGGCCAAAACCGATGAGATCCTCAC
>JAFQLA010000244.1 GCA_017396725.1 Oscillospiraceae bacterium | reverse complement strand
TATATAGGTGAAAGGAGTGAAGAATATGAAAAAGACATTCACTTTACTGTTGGTGCTGCTTCTTTTGCTGGCAGCGGGCTGTGGAAAGCAGGGTGCCGTCGAGGAGGAAACGGAATACAGGTTTATTGCTGAAATAATCGAATTGGGAGAAAATTCGGTTACCGTTGAACCTTTGGAGGGGGAAACGGAGCGGCAGAGCAGCGACAGAATATCTTTTGGTACGGCAGAACTGGAAGAAATCGGCGCTGAAGTGGGGGACATTGTTGAGATCATCTATGACGGTGCCATTGCGGAATCCTATCCCGCACAGATCATAGTGGAAAGCTGGGATATTTACCGTGATTTTCGGCATCTGGAATATACGGAAGAATGGCTGGATAAGGAAACGGCAACACACTTTCCGGATGTGATTACAGATGATTTCAGAATAACCGCAATCTATTCTAACTGTTTCTTTGCGGTGCCGGTTGTTCCACTGCCGGTTGAGTATAAATTCAATGGTGCATTGTCTGATGAATGGTGTGTGGGAGATCAGATTCTGTGCTCTTACGATAATATTTATTTCGATGGAAAAACCCGCAAGGAAGCCGACTTTTTTGAAATAACGGAGAGCGATTGGGAGCCGGATCCTAATGCTGACGCTAAACCCGTTATTTATCTCTATCCCGAAGAGGAGACTGCGGTCAGCGTGAAGCTGGATTACGATGGGGAACTCACCTGCACTTATCCTGCCTATGAGGATGGCTGGCACGTCACCGCGCAGCCGGAGGGCACGCTGACGGATGAAAACGGGCAGACTTACAACTATCTCTATTGGGAAGGTCTGAGCTACGCGCCGTATGATTTCTCCCGCGGGTTCTGCGTGGCAGGGGAGGATACGGCAGCCTTTTTGGAAGAGGCACTCAGTGACCTTGGCCTTACCCGCAGGGAAGCCAATGAATTTATTGTCTACTGGCTGCCGTTGATGGAGGCAAACCCCTATAACCTCATCTCTTTCCAAAGTGAAGCCTACACCGACCGCGCGGCGCTGACGGTGGATCCCGCGCCGGATACGGAGATCCGCGTCTTTATGGCGTGGCAGGGGTTGGAAGAAGCTATCGGGATCGAGCCGCAGCAGCTGACAGCGCCTGAGCGCCAAGGCTTTACTCTTGTGGAATGGGGCGGCACGGAAGTGAAATAAATAAAAAGAGGACTTGCTTGGCAAGTCCTCTTTTTTGCTTTTATACCACCTGGAAGAGGAAGAACTTGAGATAATTGGTTTCTTCCACGCCCCAGAGAATGGGATGGTCGCAGCTTTGCTGGCGGCACTCGATCTGCCGCAGCTGCACGCCTGCGTCCCGCGCGGCGTCGCGGAGCATTTTGATAAACAGCTCTTCGCTGGCAAAGTGGCTGCAGGAGCAGGTGGCAAGATAACCGCCGCGGGGCAGCAGCTTCATGGCGCGGTAGTTGATCTCCTTGTAGCCGGTCATGGCATTGGCGATGGTTTTGCGGGACTTAGTAAAAGCAGGGGGATCGAGGATGATGAAATCATAAACCCGGGGCTCTTTTTCCAGTTGGGGGAGGAGGTCAAAGACATTGGCGGCTCTGCAATCGATAATATGGTCAAGACCGTTGCGGCGGGCATTTTCCCGGGCGCATTCCACGGCGAATTCCGAAACATCCACGGCGGTAACGCGCTTGGCACCGCCCTTGGCTGCGTTGAGGGCGAAGGAGCCGGTATGGGTGAAGCAATCCAGCACGGTATGGCCCTTGGCCAGCTTGGATACGGCAAGGCGGTTATACTTCTGGTCAAGGAAGAAGCCGGTTTTCTGGCCTTCTTCAAAATCCACGGTGTAGCGGATGCCGTTTTCCACGATATCGGTGGTGGTAAAGGCGGGGAGGTCTTCGCCGTCCAGCTTGTACCAGCCCTTGCCCTGGGTCATGCCCTCCAGCTCGCGGATGGCAACATCGTTTCTTTCGTATACGCCGCTGATGTTCTCGCCGTCTTCACGCAGGATCTTTACAAGAAGAGGGAAGAGAATGTGCTTGACGCGCTCGATGCCAAGGGAGAGGACCTGCGCCACCAGCACATTTTCATAGCGGTCTACCGTGAGGCCGGGGAAGGTATCTGCCTCACCGAAGATCACGCGGCAGCAATGGGAGTCGGTCTCGCCCATGACAGTCTTGCGGTATTCCCACGCATAGCGCAGACGGCGCTCCCAAAAAGCTTCGTCAAACTTATCGTTGGCATTGCGGGAGATGAGGCGGACACGGATCTTGGAGTGGTCGTTGATAAAACCCGTGCCGAGGTAGCGGTCTTTCTGAGAGACCACATCCACCAGATCGCCATTTTCATACTGGCCGCTGACAGCGGTGACTTCGCCCTCGTACACCCAGGGGTGACCGCTGACAATGGCATTTTCGCCTTTGCGGGTGATGGTGACGGTGGGATAATTGCGCTGGGCTTTCATACTCGTTCCTCCCATTTTGGATTTACCGCATTATTTTATCACATTCTCCGCGGTATTTCCATATAAATGAAAGAGAAAGGAGCGATCGCTATGCCCACTATCTACCTCAGTCCCTCCACGCAGGAGGCAAATCCCTATGTTACAGGCGCGGGGAGTGAAGAATATTTTATGAATCTTCTGGCGGATGCCATGGTGCCGTATCTTGATTCCAGCGCCATCGCCTACCGCCGCAATACGCCCGATATGACGGCGCTTTCCTCCGTACGGGAGGCCAACCGCGGCTATTATGATTTCTATCTTGCTCTGCATTCCAACGCCACGGGGAACGGCGAGCCGCGGCCCACCCGCGGGATCATTGCCTTTTACTACCCGGGAAGTGCCCAAGGAGAGCGGGCGGCGGAGATCTTCGCTGAAAATCTGCGCTCCATTTACCCGCTGCCCGATCTTGTTGTCACCCGTGCTACCACTTCCCTTGTGGAGGTGAGCCGTCCGAGATTTCCCGCGGTGCTGCTGGAGATCGGCTATCACGACAACTATGCCGACGCGGAGTGGATCGAAAATAACATCGATGCCATCGCGCAGAATCTGGTGATGTCCCTTGCGGAGTACTTCGGCATTCCGTTTATTTATCCCATTGGACCGCTGACGGGGCGGGTCAGCACGCAGGGCAGCGCGCTTTTGCTCAGAAGCTATCCTTCAACAGATGCCACCATTGTTACCCGCATTCCCAATGGCGCCTATGTCACGGTTTACGGACAGTGGCAGGGGTGGTATGTGACGCATTATGAGGGAAATGTGGGGTATGCTTCCGCTGCGTATATCCGGATTTAAAGCGATATAGTTATTATAATTGTGAACGATTTTGCTTGACAGTCATGAAAGTGGGGCGTAGAATATAAGTAGATTATTATCGGGGAATATAGGGGTGTTTCCCGGTTATCATCTAATGTACGTTATTTGCACTAATTGTAGATAGATACAATCGGATAAGTTGGAGGAAAATCAATGTTGCCCATTTATGTCACTGTGATTGTGGCAGTCGTGATGCTCGTGGTTGGTTTCCCTCTCGGTATTCTCTATCGCAAAAAAGTTTCTGAAAAGGAAATTTCAAGCGCTGAAGAAGAAGCAAAGCGCATTATCAATGAAGCCATCAAGAGTGCTGAGGGCAAGAAGCGTGAAGCACTGCTGGAGGCAAAAGAAGACATATTGCGTTCCCGCCAGGAATACGAGAAGGAAGTTAAAGAGCGCAGAAGTGACCTGCAGCGTCAGGAACACAGACTGCAGCAGAAGGAAGAAAACATCGATCGCAAGACCGATGCTATCGAGAAAAAAGAAGAGGCCCTGAACCAGAAGCATGCTGCTTTGGATCGGGAGAACGAAGAAATCCGCGTCATTAAGCGCAGCCAGACCGAAATGCTGGAGCGCATTTCCGGCTTTACTGCCGAACAGGCTAAGGAATATCTCATCGCACAGGTTGAAAGTGAAGTTACTCACGAAACGGCTATGAAGATCAAGGAGATCGAGAGCCGGATGAAGGACGAAGCGGACGCAAGAGCCCGCGAGATCGTGGCCACCGCTATCCAGCGCTGCGCTGCAGATCATGTGGCTGAAATTACCGTCAGTGTGGTTCCCCTGCCCAATGACGAAATGAAGGGCCGCATCATCGGCCGTGAAGGCCGCAACATCCGCACCATCGAAACCATGACCGGTGTTGACCTGATCATCGATGATACCCCTGAGGCCATCACCGTTTCCTGCTTCGAACCTGTCCGCCGTGAAG
>JAFQLA010000243.1 GCA_017396725.1 Oscillospiraceae bacterium | reverse complement strand
TTCCCAAAGAAGGCCGCGGGCCTTGTGGGCAGGACGCTGGCAGGCCATAAAGCGGCCTTCTTCATCCCAGATCAGCGCCGCAACCACTTCAACTGCCATAGTCTTTCTCCTTATTGCAGCATTTCCAGAAATTCCTCTTCCGTGAGGACCGGAATGCCCAGTTCATTTGCTTTTTTCAGCTTGCTGCCGGCAGCTTCACCTGCCACCACAAAGCCTGTCTTTTTGGAAACGGAGCCGGAGACCTTGCCGCCGCGGCGTTCGATCATCTCGGTTGCTTCATCCCGGGTAAAGCGCTCCAGCGCGCCGGTGAGGACAAAGGTCTTGCCCGCAAAGCGCTGATCGTCCCCGTGCTGCTCCGCCGTCATGTTGACGCCCGCTTCCTTCAGCCGCGCCACAAGGTGGCGGGACTGGGGATCGTGGAGCCAGTTCAAAATAAACTTCGCCGTGATCTCACCGATATCGTCGATGGCGGTGAGATCCTCCAAAGAAGCGTTCTCAAAAGCTTCAAAGGAGCCGAAATGCTTGGCCAGAACCTTACCTGCCTTGGCTCCTACCTGACGGATACCAAGGGCATAGATCAACCGGGAAAGATCGTTTTCCTTGCTCCTGGCAATGGCGGCCACGGCGTTTGCCGCGGACTTTGCGCCCATGCGGTCCAGCCTGGCGATCTCCTCTTCTTTCAAAGAATAGAGATCCGCCGCGCTCTTTACAAGGCCCGCCTCCACCAGTTGCTGCATCACCGCCGGGCCGAGGCCCTCGATATCCATAGCGTCGCGGCTGGCAAAGTGCGTAAGATTGCGCAAAAGCTGGGCGGGGCATTCCGCGCCGCTGCAGCGCATGGCAGCGCCGTCCTCATCCCGATAGACGGCAGCGCCGCAAACGGGGCAGGTATCGGGCAAATGATACGGTACCGTACCTTCAGGCCGCTTGGTGAAATCCACCTCCACGATCTCGGGGATGATCTCCCCTGCCTTCTGCACGATAACGGTATCGCCGATGCGGATGTCCTTTTCGGTGATATAGTCCTGATTGTGAAGCGTTGCGTTGGTGACGGTGGTACCTGCCAGACGCACAGGCTCCAGCACCGCCTTGGGGGTGAGAACGCCGGTTCTTCCCACCTGCACCACAATATCCACCAATCTGGAGGGCTTCTTTTCGGGAGGATACTTGTAGGCAACAGCCCACTTGGGGCACTTGGACGTGCTGCCGAGAACGGTGCGCTGATCCAGGCGGTTCACCTTCACCACCGCGCCGTCAATATCATAGGAAAACGCGCCGCGGGTATCGTTGAGACGGAAGATCTCCTCCTGCACAGCAGCAAAATCGGAAAACACTTGATAGTCAATGACCTTAAAGTGCTGACTTTTCAGATAATCGAGAGTCTCCGCGTGGCTGGAGAAGGTCTTGCCTTCCGCCAGCTGCAGATTGAAAACGGAGATATCCAGTCTCCGCTTGGCGGCCACCTTGGGATCCAGCTGGCGAAGCGAGCCTGCCGCGGCGTTGCGGGGATTGGCCATCAAAGCTTCCCCGTTGAGCTCGCGAAGGGCGTTGAGCTCTTCAAAAACGCTTTTGGGCATGAAAACCTCCCCGCGGACAATAAGACGGGGCAGCTTATCGGGAAGGGTCATGGGAACGGACATGATGGTGCGGATATTCTCCGTCACATCCTCGCCCACGCGGCCGTCACCGCGGGTGGCAGCCTGATAGAATTCGCCGTTTCTATACTCAATGGCAACGCTGAGCCCATCGATCTTGGGCTCTACGCTGTATTGGGTTTTTCCGCCCAGCTCCCGTTCCATGCGGGATATGAATTCCTCCACCTCATCGGGGCTGAAGACATCCTGCAGGCTTTCCAGAGGCGCCGCGTGGGTCACCTGCGAAAAGGCGGAAAGGGCCGCGCCGCCCACTCGCTGGGTGGGAGAATCGGGCGTGATCTCCTCGGGATGTTCCTTTTCCAGATCCTCCAGACGGCGGAGCATGCGGTCATATTCATAGTCAGCGATGACAGGCGCGTCCAGCACATAATAGCGGTAGCCGTGCTCATTGAGCTCGTCACGCAGCTTTTTCATTTCGGTTTTATGATCCATGGTCATATCCCCTTATCCGTTGTTCATGATATATTCTTTGGCGCTCTCTTCCATTTCATCGGCATGAAAATAGGTGTAGGTCTCGGGCACCTGACCCACGATCACCGTTTCCGCCACCTCGTAGGAGCCGCCGGCGGTGGTATAGGTGGTGTAACCGGGCAGGAGAATACTGACCCTAACTTCCACCGTCAAAATGATGCGGTGCTTGGTCTGGTTGATGCCGGCGGCGGTAAACTCATTTTCAATGTCGGAACCGGCAACGCCCACCGTCTGCATCCGCACCTTCAGCCTTGGCCCGCGGCCGGCAAGCAGCGGCGAGCCTGTCAGTGTCCCCACAGGGATAGAAAGCTCGGTATCCGCCAATTGGGAGAG
>JAFQLA010000242.1 GCA_017396725.1 Oscillospiraceae bacterium | reverse complement strand
GGGATCCACCACCACGGGAAGATGGGTGAGATCATGGAGCAGCGGCACGGCGGAGAGATCCAGCGTGTTGCGGGTGTAAGTTTCATAGGTGCGGATGCCGCGCTCGCAGAGGATGATCTGATCGTTGCCGCCGGCCATGATATATTCCGCGCTCATGAGCCACTCTTTGATGGTGCTGGCAAGGCCGCGCTTTAAAAGGATGGGCTTGCGGAGCTTGCCCAGCTCCTTCAAAAGCTCAAAATTCTGCATATTGCGGGCGCCCACCTGAATGATATCCACCTCCTCAAAGAGGGGAATGTGGTTGGCGTTCATGATCTCGGTACAGATGGGAAGGCCGGTAACGCGCTTGGCCTTCAACAAAAGCTCGATGCCGTTGCCCTTGAGGCCCTGAAAATCATAAGGAGAGGTGCGGGGCTTGAAAGCGCCGCCGCGGAGAATGTTGGCGCCGGCAGCCTTGACCTTGCAGGCCACCTCCACGATCTGCTCCTCGGTCTCCACGGAGCAGGGACCTGCGATCATGCAGAAGTTGCCGCCGCCGATCTTCAGATCACCCACCTGCACCACGGTATCTTCGGGATGGAACTTGCGGCTGCAGCACTTGAAGGGATCGGATACCCGCTTGACGGAATCCACGATATCCAGGCTTGCAAGAAGGTCCATGTCCATATGCGTGGTATCGCCCACAAGGCCCAGCACGGTGTGCATATCGCCCCGGGACACATGGACGGTCATATTCTGGCTCTCGAGCCACTCGATCAGGGTCTGCGCGCGATCCTGAGGAACATCATTTTTCAAAATTACGATCATACCGGTTCTCCTCCAAAATAAAAGTAAAAAGCCACACAGATTGCAGTAATCTGTGTGGCTCAATCAACAATTCGGGATTTTAAAGAATCCTTTTATCGCCTTTCGTTTGGGCACCACAAATTACTCTTACTTCTTAAAAAAGTAAAAGTAATAGCCGTATGCAAAACGAAGAGCATTATTCAGCATAAAAGCATCCTTCCCTATTTTCTTGCGTTCATTGTACTCCCGCAAAAAGCAGATGTCAAACATTATTTCGCTAAAGTGCGAAAGTTCTTCACTTTTTCATGCCGCGCATAGGGTCGTAAGGCGTGAGATCGTAAGGGCAAGTCTCCCCTGTGAGGAGTTTTGCCATCAGTTCGCCGGCGGCAGGACCGGGCAGCAGCGCGCTGGTAATACCCGCGGCGCAGAAGAGGTTGGGATGCGCCTTCACAAAGCCAAAATAGGGGTTCCCGTCATCAGGGAAAGGCGTGGGGCAGATCCAGGCCCGCAGCACACGGCCGCAGCAAAGCCCGGGGAAATACTTTTCCATCATCTCCGCCATCACATGGGCGTATTCCACAGGCAGGCGGCGGTCGATCTTTGATTCGGCGTGACTTTTCTGGGCGATGAGAAGGTTGCCGTTGGAGTCCGGCAGGATGCCGAATTCCCTGGCTTCGCGGCGGGGGATATTCTCCCAGCCGTATTCCTTGGCAAGGGCAGCCGCCTCCGCTTCCAGCATGGCTCGCTCGGAGGTGAAAAGGGACACCGCGCAGGGAAGGTCCAGCTTGCCCCGCTCACAGATCATGGCGGAGCCGTGGAGATAGTAGACCGGCAGGTCGATGTGCAGCTTTGCCATGAGAGCGCGGCTCCACGCGCCGGCGGCAAGGATATACTGCCCGGCCTGCACTTCCCCTTTCGCCGTTTTCACGGCGGCGATGCGGCCGCCTTCCACACGGAAATCCGTGGCGCCGCTGCCGAAATAGTGATCCATGCCGTGTTCCTTGGCTTTGAGGAAATGGGCATAGACGGTCTGCATGGGGTCGATCTTCCACTGGGCATAGCAGCTGCCCCCCACGATGCCTTCCATATTCAGCTGGGGCACCGTCTCATGGAGGGTCTCGCGGTCAAGGATGCGGTAATCGTAGCCGAAGGAAGTGTAGAATTCCTGCTCTTTTTTCGCAAGGAGCTTTTCACTCTCATTTTCCATGATGCCGATCATGGGAAGATCGTAAAAGCCCACATCGCGGCCCAGCCGCTCTTCCATGGTCTGATACTTTTCAAGGCCTTTGCGGCGCAGGTCGAAGACCATATCGTTCTTCTCCCCCACCATCAAAAGGGTGCTGGAGTTGGCGGTGGAGGCGCCGTGAGCAAGGCCCGTATCGATGAGGGCCACCTTCTGCCCCCGCAGGCTCAGCTCATAAGCCGCCGTCATACCCACGATACCGGAGCCGATCACCGCAACATCGTATGTTTTCATGAGATCCGCTCCTTTCAGGGTTTATTTTTTCTTGCCGGGGGAGAATTTCTTTTCTTCACCGCGGATGAGGCGGCCGATATTGGCCCGGTGCATGAAGATGATCAAAAGGGCGCCGAAAATGGCGAGATACAGACGGGGGCCGTAGATACCCATGATGAGGCACCACACCGTAAGAAGAGAGGATGCGATCATAGAGGAAAGGGACACAAGGCGGGTGGTGACTGCCAGCAGCGCAAAGATGCTCAGCACCACAACGCAGCCGAGGGGATCGACAAAAAAGGCAACTGCCGCGCCCACGCTCACGCCCTTGCCGCCGCGGAAGCCGAAGAAGATGGGGAAGCAATGGCCCACGATAGCGCCTGCCACGCCCAGCAGCATGCCGTTTTCCCCCGCAAGGAGCCAGCCTGCGCCCGCGCCGAGGAAGGTTTTGAGTACATCCCCAAGGAAGGTGATGATACCTGCCTTGAAGCCGTATACACGGGCCACATTGGTGGCGCCGGCGTTGCCGCTGCCGTTGTTGCGGACATCCTCACGGAACTTATAGCGGGTGAAAAGCACCGCCACGCAGACAGAGCCAAAAAGATAACCGATGGCAAGAGAGAGAATATGTTTGATGATTTCCATATCGTATATCCTTTCCGATACCGGCACACACTCCCAGTATACTGTTTATAGCTTACCATCTTTCTTCTGCCAAAGCAATGCAGAAAAAAGGAGTTCGTCCAATGTCTCAAAGCGCCGCACTCTCAGTTCAGACGCTTTCGCCACTCTTGAAATCACCGGCTGTGCGTGCTAAATTAAACTGAAAAGTCAAATAAGAATTTGGCGGTCAATTTTCACTCTACCATAGGTTTACTACTCCTCACTAAACCAATGGTAGGTGTGTTTTTTCTTGTTGATTATTTATACTGAATGCGAAAGGAGGCAACCTATGAATCAAATAAAAATTGGAAGATTTATTGCCGCGTGCAGAAAAAAGGCAAACTTAACACAAATGCAGTTGGCAGAAAAACTGGGCATCACCGATAAAGCAGTATCCAAATGGG
>JAFQLA010000241.1 GCA_017396725.1 Oscillospiraceae bacterium | reverse complement strand
TAGGAAGGTCGGACAGCGCACGGCGGATATGGAAGATGGTGCCGTTCTGGTGCAGCGGCGCGTAATTTTCCGCCCGCTTCACAACACCGCCGCCGGTTGCAATAATAAGGCCGCTTTCCTTGCCAAGATCCCGGAGCACTTCGCTTTCAAGGCGGCGGAAGGCGTCCTCCCCTTCCCGGGCAAAGATCTCGGGGATGCTCTTGCCCGCGCGGCGGACGATCTCGGCATCGCTATCCACGGCTTTTCGGGAAAGCATTTGGCTCAAAGCCTCCGCGATGGAGCTTTTGCCGCTTCCCGGCATGCCGATGAGGATGATATTTTCCATTTCGGCGCGCAGGGCTTTGGTGATGGCGTCAATACACGCATCGGCAATCTCTTTTCCCGTGAAAAGCTCACCGGCCCGCTTGGCCTGCGCCACCAGCATGGTAAGCCCGCTTTCCCAGGGGATGCCCCGCTCCTCCGCCTGCAGGCAAAGGGCCGTGCGGCGGGGGTTATACACCACATCCAGCACGCCGCGGCAGGCAGGAAAGTCGCTAAGCTCCACAGGGGAAACGCCGTTATGGGGATACATCCCAAGGGGGGTGGTATTGACGATGATCTCCGCGTCTGCATGGCGGGAGAGATTTTCATAGTTATTCTCGCCACCGCGGGAAATGACCACCACTTCCCTTGCCCCAAGGCTATGGAGCACGGCGCACACCGTGGCGGAAGCGCCGCCGGAGCCCAAAACGAGAGCCTTGGCCCCCGTCACCTCAATGCCTGCCTTTTTCACCATATAGGTAAAACCGTAAGCATCGGTATTGTCGCCATAAAGGGTGCCATCCTCCCGGCGCACCACGGTATTCACCGCGCCGATGGCGCGGGCGGTATCGGAAAGCTCCGCGCAGTAGGGTATCACCGTCTTTTTATAGGGGATGGTCACATTGATGCCGTGAAAACTGCCGCTTTGGAGAAATTCGCCCACTTCTTCAGGCGCTTTTTCTATAAGGACATACTCGTAGTCCCCCAAGCGGCGGTGGATGGCGGGCGAATAGCTGTGGCCAAGCTTTTCACCCAGAAGGCCGCAACGCAGCATTTAAATCACCTCGCTGTAGCTGCCAAGGTAGGAGAAGGTCTCGCTGATACTCTTGATCTCGCCCATGAGCTGCATAAACTGGGGAGAGTACACAGAGGTATCCAGATCGAAGTAAAACATGAATTCAAACTCACGGCCGGGCAGCGGACGGCTCTCCAGCTTATTGAGGTTGATGCCAAGGGCATAGAAACGGGAAAGCACCTTATACAAAGAACCGGGGCGGTGAGGCAGCACCATCATAAGGCTGGTGCGGTCCGCGCCGGGATAAATCTCAAGATTGCGGGAGATGCAGATAAAGCGGGTATAGTTGTTGGCCTGATTCTGGGCGCTTTCTTTCAAAGTGTCCAGATTATAGAGGTCGGCGCAGGCGCGGGAACAAAGAGCCGCCACATCCTTGCGCTCGGACTTTGCCACCATGGAGGCGGCCACGGCGGTATTTTCACAGCAGGTGATCTTGATGCCGGGCAGGGACTTCAAGAATTCGGAGCACTGGCTGATGGCCTGCTCGTGGGAGAATACCTCCTTGACATCGGCAAGATCCGTGCCTGCCTTTGCCATAAGGTTGTGGTCCACCTTGAGACGGGTAGAGCGGACGATGCGGAAATTGTGGCGCATCATAAGATCATACACCATGTTGACGGAGCCTGCGGTGGAGTTTTCCAGCGGGATCACGGCATACTGGCAAAGGCCCTTTTCCACGGCGGAGAAAACGCCTTCAAAATTGCGGAAATACATCACATTGGGCATGCGGAAAAGCTTTTCGCATGCCTGCTGAGAGTAAGCACCCTCTACGCCCTGACAGGCAACCAGCGCCTTGGGAGGAAAGAGCGCGGGGGTATTCTTGATGGCCGCTTCAATGGCCTGCGGCAGATCGGAAGCGGTGCCGAGGATCTTATTCTGATAGCTGCGGCTGAGTTCAAAGATGAGGGAGTACAGGGAGTGAACATGCTCTTCCAGCTCCGGTCTTGTCATTTCCATCAGGGAATTCATCTTGGCCCGCTCACGGGTAGCGTCCAGCACGGGAAGACCGTTTTCCTTTTTATAGGCGGCAATGCCAGCGGCAATATCCATGCGCTTGGAGAAAAGCTCCACCAGGCCCTTGTCAATTTCATCTATTTCTACACGCAGTTCATCGAGATTCATGGTTTTCTCCTTTTTCTTAAAGCATTTGCGCGTCCAAAAGCGCGTCATACACGGCGATGGCTGCCGCCGCTTCCACACAGGGCACGGCACGGGGCACGATGCAAGGATCGTGGCGGCCGTGGATCTCCAGCGTTTCCTCACGCACGGTGGAAAGGCGCACACTCTGCTGCGCCTTGGCAATGGAGGGAGTGGGCTTCACGGCGCAGCGGAAAATGAGGGGCATGCCGTTGGTGATGCCGCCCAAAATGCCGCCTGCATGGTTGGTGGCGGTAACTATCTTCCCCTCACGCACAGTGTAAGGATCGTTATTTTCGCTGCCGCGCATTTGGGCCACGGCGAAGCCTGCGCCGAATTCCACGCCCTTGATGGCGGGAATGCCGAATACGATGGCGGCGATGCGGTTTTCCATGCCGTCAAACATAGGATCGCCCACGCCTGCGGCAAGGCCCGTCACCGCGCACTCGATGGTGCCGCCTACGGAATCGCCATCGGCACGGGCAGCAAGCACCGCTTCTTTCATCTTCTCCCCTGCCGCGTCCAAAAGCACAGGGAATTCTTTTTCATTTACTGTCATATCGGGGGCAAGGGGATCGAACTTTTCATCTTCCACCCCTGCGATAGAGGCAATATGGGCGGAAATGCAAATACCCTTTTCCGCCAGAATCTGCTTTGCGATGCCGCCGGCAATG
>JAFQLA010000240.1 GCA_017396725.1 Oscillospiraceae bacterium | reverse complement strand
CTCTACGAAAAAACGGTATATGCCGTGTGCTGGCGCATCTGCCGCAAGGAAGAGGACGCCATGGACGCCGCGCAGGAATCTTTCCTTGCCGCGTGGCGGGGATTGAAGGATTTTCGCGGTGAGGCAGCCTTTTCCACATGGCTGACCCGCCTTGCAACCAATGCAAGCCTCGACCTTCTTCGCAAAAAGAAGCGGCAGAAAGAAGAGATCTCTGTGGAAGGCGCAGAGGAAGAAGGATTGCAGCTGCCTTGCCAGGAGGCAGACGGCCCGCAGGAGCATATGGAGCGGCAGGAGCGCGTTGCGTGCGTGCAGCAGGCGCTGCTCCTTTTGACGCAGGAACACCGCGAGGTATTGGTGCTTCGCGAAATGCGCCAGCTAAGCTACGAGGAGATCGCCGCGCAGCTGGGGATCTCCGTGGGCACGGTGCGCTCGCGCATCAGCCGCGGGAGAGAAAAATTGCGGGAGATCCTGCTCCAAGGGAACTTTTTTAAAGATGAAGCGTCTAACATAACAAGAAGGGAGGGCTGCAAATGAAATACTGTGAAGAATACGCGGCCCTTCTGGGTGCTTTTGCTGACGGCGAAGTGACGGAAGCGGAGCGGGAGGAGATCCTTGCGCATCTAGATGGCTGCGAGGGCTGCCGTGAATATCTGGCGCAGATCATGGAAATGAAGGCGGAGCTTTCCTGCCCGGTTCCTGAAATGCCCGAAAATTTTGCCGCGCAGGTCATGTGGCGCGTGCGGAGCGAAAAGACCAGAAAACAGAAAAAGAACCGCCGCGTGATGACGGCGGTGGCAAGTGTCGCGGCCTGCCTTGTGCTGGTGCTGGCGATCCCGCAGGTGCTGGGCAACATGGGCGTTACTATGGAAGACGCTGCGGAAAGCGGCGTTGTTATGGACGGTTTCTTAGCCGGCAGCGGCGCGGAAAGTGACTCCGTGGCAGATTCCGCCATGCCCGAAGCCTCAGAGGAAGACGCGGAGGCAACGCCCCCTATGAACGATAACATGATTTACGATCAGGCTACGGGGGCAGAAAAGGTGCAGTACCCCGCCGTGACGGTGGAGGAAGCACTGATGAACGCGTGGCTGGATCAAGGCGATTTTGCTGCACTCCGTGCCGAAAACGCCGAGGGGGAAACGGAATATTACATTGATGCCGCGGAATATGAAGAATTTGCGCTCTTCATGGGTGAAAATGGAATATCTGTGCCTGAACTGGGTGAGAGCGATTTCCTTTTGGTGTATATTCGATAACTAATTGTAATTTCTTTTGCGAATAATACAAAAGCGAATCAAAACGGCTGTGTCCGACAGGACACAGCCGTTTCTATTTTACTTTTCAAAGGGGAATTTGTAGGGGAGATTCAGCTCATCGCGGATGGCGATGAATTCCTTCTGCACCGATTCGCCCACGGGAACGCCCTTATCCTTGCGCTCCTGCCATGCAAGATATTCCTTCTCGCCGGCGGTGTAGATCCGCTGGGCATTAGGCGCTTTCTGACTTCCGCGCAGATCGCGGCAAATGCCGCCTGCGGTTTCCTTGAAGGTATCCACACCCATGAAGAATTCGGGGTTGATGACAAAGAAGAAATGGCCCAGATGATACATGCAGTTATTGCCGTTTTCATCCTTGCCGCTCAGCGCCTTCATGTACGGGCCGCCGGTGAGGGCCGCGGAGAGGATCTCCACGATAGTGGTAAAGCCGTAACCCTTGAAGCCGCCCGTCTCTTCGCCAAGACCGCCCAAAGAGACCAGAGCGCAATTGCCGGCACGCATCTCCTTGAGAATGTTGGCAGAATCCGTCATGGTGCCGCCATCCTTGGTGACGACCAACCCGGCGGGGGTGGGCTTTTCGCTTCTTGCGTAATACTCGATCTTGCCATTCTGGATGGTGGAAGTGGCGCAGTCAAAGTTGAAGGGGAATTCCTCATCCGTGGGCATGGTGAAGGTCAGAGGATTGGTGCCCATCATGGGTTCCACGCCGAAGGTGGGGGCCACGGAGGGACGGGCATTGGTGCCGGAGATGCCGATCATGCCTGCCTTTTCCGCCATGGTGGTCCAGTAGCCCGCAATGCCGTAATGGGTGGAGTTGCAGATGGCGCCGCCTGCCATGCCGTATTTCTTTGCCTTTTCGATGAGCATGGTCATCATTTTGTGGCTTGCCACCATACCCATGCCGTCATGGGCGTCCATCACCACGGTGGTGGGGGTGTCTTTCAGAATCTCAATATTGGTGACAGGGAGAAGGGTGCCGTTTTTGATGCGGTCAAGATAGATGGGTTTGAAGCGGTTGCAGCCATGGCTTTCAATGCCGCGGCGGTCGGATTCCAGAAGAACATCCGCGCAGATGGCGGCATCTTCCTTGGGCACACCGTAACCCACAAATGCATCTACCATAAAATCATGGACTAAGTCCCATGCGACATAAGGTCTCGTTTCCATATTCTGCTCCTTTTCTTATTCTTCCCAGCCGCGGCTGCGTTCCACGGCACGAAGCCACTTGGCGTAGCGCGCTTCTCTTTCCTCGTCAGGGAGCTGAGGAGTGAAGGTGCGCTCAATGGCCATATGCTTTGCGATCTCCTCGCGGCTTTCAAAGAAGCCTACGGCGAGGCCCGCCATATAGGCTGCGCCCAATGCCGTGGTCTCCACATTGCAGGGGCGGTCGATGTCGGTGCCGAGGATGTCGCTTTGGAACTGCATCAGAATATCGCTGACGGAGGCGCCGCCATCCACGCGGAGTTTTTTCAGCTTGCCGCCGATGTCGGCTTCCATAGCGCGGATGAGATCTGCCACCTGATAGCCGATGCTCTCCAGCACCATGCGGGCGAAATGGCAGTTGTTGAAGCCGCGGGTAAGACCCACCACGGTGCCTCGCGCGTACATATCCCAATAGGGGGTGCCCAATCCCGTGAATGCGGGGACAAGGTAAGCGCCTGCGGTATCTTCCACCCGGGAGGCGAGAATGTTGATCTCATTCGCGCTGGAGATCATCTTCATCTCATCCCGCATCCACTTGATAACGCTGCCTGCGTTGAATACGCTGCCTTCCAGCGCGTATTCCACCTTGCCGTCCAGCCCCCAGGCGATGGTGGTCAAAAGACGGTTTTGGCTGCGCAGGCACTTTTCACCGGTGTTCATCACAAGGAAGCAGCCGGTGCCGTATGTATTCTTGGCCTGACCCGGTTCAAAGCAGGCCTGACCGAAAAGGGCGCTCTGCTGGTCGCCGATGGCGCCGCCGATGGGCACGCCCGCAAGGCTTTCCAAGCCTGCAAGGCCCTGCGTCACGGTACCGTAGACCATGCTGCTGGGGCAGACCTCGGGGAGAATGGGAGCGGGGATGCGGAGCGTTTCCATGAGTTTTGCGTCCCACTTCAGGGAGTGGATGTCAAAAAGCATGGTGCGGGCGGCGTTGGAATAGTCGGTGACATGAGCCGCGCCGCCGGTGAGATTCCAGATCAGCCAGGTATCGATGGTGCCGAAAAGGATCTCGCCCTGCTCAGCTTTTTCCCGGGCGCCGGGCACATGGTCCAGCAGCCACTCGATCTTGGTGGCGGAGAAATAGGCGTCGGGGATAAGACCTGTGGTCTCAGTGACATATTCGGTAAAGGACGAGTCCTTTGTCAGCTCTGCTACACGCTCGGCGGTGCGGCGGCACTGCCAGACGATGGCGTTGTGAATGGGCTTGCCGGTGGCGCGGTCCCAAAGAACGGTGGTTTCCCGCTGGTTGGTGATGCCGATGGCGGCAATATCCGCGGCGGTGGCGCCTACATTTGCCATGGCGTCACGGGCGGCACGGAACTGGGTTTCCAGAATTTCCATGGGGTCATGCTCTACCCAGCCTGCCTGCGGGAAATACTGGCGGAACTCATACTGCGCCGTGGAACAGGGAGTTCCGTTCTGATCAAAGACAATGGCGCGGGAACTGGTAGTGCCCTGATCCAGGGCGATCACATATTTTGCCATATTGGGCCTCCTTACCACTTGTTTTCCACTTTTTCAGCAAAGCCGAG
>JAFQLA010000239.1 GCA_017396725.1 Oscillospiraceae bacterium | reverse complement strand
CGGGGGAAAAGATCCGGGCAAAACCGGATAAATCCCTATGGAACGCCGCCTAAAGGGTAAGCCTTCTTTTTGCTGTTTGGAATTATGCGTCAAAATCCACGCTGATGTTATCGGTGCCGTGGCGCTCGAATTCGCCAAGATACTCATCCATGCGGCACTTGAGATCTTCGTAATTTTCCCGGGTGATGGGGTTGCCCTCCATATCCCGAAGGGCCAGCTCCTGCGCGAGGATCTCAAAGAACATGTCGTCCTCATAAGCGGCGATGGCCTCGTGGATGCCGCCTTCAGCAAAGGCGCGGGAGGGGACCAGTTCGCCGTCCAGCACTTCTACCAGCGGCACCATGCCATGGGTGACGCAGTGGGAGAAGATGAGGCTCTCCACCTCGTCATATTCCTTGATGCGGTCATCGTCCCGGGTGGAATTGAGCACCCAGTTTCCTATGTATACCAGATCCAGCAAGCGCCGGTACTGTTTTTGAGTCAGTTTGATTTCCATCAGAGTCCTCCTGAACTGCGGCGGATGCCGCTGCGGTTATTATATCAGCCTTCGCAGAGAAAAGCCACAGAAAAAACATAGAAAAAACGCAAAAATGCGGCTTGTTAAGCATAGATTTCCATAGTATAATATAATATCTGTGAGTATGCGCGTTTTGCGTCTGCCATAGTTTATGCAAGTTTTGGAAAGGAGTTTCCGTTATGGATAAAAGACCTGTGGGTGTTTTCGATTCCGGTCTCGGCGGGTTGACGGCGGTGCGCAAGCTGAAGGCTGTTCTGCCCGGGGAAGATATCATCTATTTCGGTGATACGGCCCGTGTGCCCTACGGCGGACACTCCAGAGAGACCCTTTTGAAATATGCCCGTCAGGATATGAACTTCCTCAGAAGCTTTGATCTCAAGGCAGTTCTCATTGCCTGCGGTACCGTTTCCACTACCGCGCTTTACCAGCTGCGTCAGGAAAACGATATCCCCGTTCTCGGCGTGGTAGAGCCTACCTGCCGCCGCGCGGTGCAGGTGACAAAGAATAAAAAGGTGGGGCTTATTGCCACTCGCGCCTCCATCCGCAGCGGAACTTACGAGCGGGTGATCCATGAAATGGACCCTGAGGTGACGGTTATCGGCAAAGCCTGCCCGCTTTTCGTGCCGCTGGTGGAAAACGGAAGAGTTTCCCCCGGCGATATCGTCATCGAGACGGTGGCGCGGGAATATCTCAAGGAGCTGCAGGACGCGGGCGTAGATACCCTGATCCTTGGCTGCACCCACTATCCGCTTTTGATGGAAGTTATCGGTCAGGTGATGGGTGAGGGTGTGACGCTGGTGGATGCCGGCGGAGAAGCCGCCCTTGCGCTGCGGGACCTTCTGGAAGCGGAAGACGCGCTCAGCGGCAGCGAAGCAGGGGAGTGCTCCTATTATGCCAGCGACCGTGTGGAAGACTTCGAACGCCTTGCCTCGCTCTTCCTGGCAGAAGACCTGCATGAGAGCGCCAAGGAAATCAACATTGAGCAGTATTGAGAGCATGATGGAAAAGAATGTAATGATCTCCGTTCGCGGAGAACAGTATTATGACGGGGTGGATCCTGACGAGACCGTCCTTTTGACGGAGGGTTCGCTGGAGGAAACGGAGGACGGCTGGCGCATCACTTACGAAGAAAGTGAGCTTACCGGTATGGCCGGCACCGTCACCACCTTTGATATCGTGGGCGAGCGCGTGGTGCTCAGCCGCCGCGGCAGCGTGAATTCCCAGATGGTGTTTGAAGAGGGGCAGCAGCATGTGTCGTTGTACGAAACGCCCTACGGCACCATGACCATCGATATCTGCACAAGTAAACTGGAAAAGACCATGTCCCGCGAGGGCGGCGATATGGAGATCCGCTATACCATCGCTGTGGAGCACCGGGTAACGGGAAAGAACTGCTTCAAAATCAGCGTGAGAGAAAAATAAAAACCGAGAGGTGTAATGATATTATGAACATGATCCTGAAAGCAAAGGCTCAGGTACAGAGCCTGACGGAAGCGGCGTATGCTGCCGCGGTAAAAGAAGGCCTTCTTCCTGAAGGCGTAGAGGTAAAGACCACCATCGAGATCCCTAAAGATCCCAAGAACGGTGACTATACCACCACTTTCTGCCTTGCCGCATCCAAGGCTATGAAGAAGAATCCCCGTGAAGTGGCAACCATCCTCACTGAGCGCATGGAGCTTTCCAATTCCTACTTTACTTCCGTGGAGATCGCAGGCCCCGGTTTCCTGAATTTCCGCATGGGTGAAAAGTGGTATCGCGATACTCTCGCTGTTGTGGAAGAAGAGGGCGCGGCATACGGCAAGAACGAATCCCTGAAGGGCCAGAAGATCATGGTGGAATTCGTTTCCGCCAACCCCACCGGCCCCATGCACATGGGCAACGCCCGCGGCGGCGTTCT
>JAFQLA010000238.1 GCA_017396725.1 Oscillospiraceae bacterium | reverse complement strand
GGCGTGCATATCCGCCTGAGAAAGGATCGCGTCGGAAAGGACGCGCCGTCCATCCTCCACCACGGCTACCGCGGTTTCATCGCAAGTGGATTCAAAAGCAAGAATTTTCATGAGTCTGCCTCCGTCTCTTCCTCAAAAGGCTTGATCTTATCCCCCGGAAACACCGGGATCTGAATAAAGCGGGCAAATCGCTCCGCGGAGAGGTGATTTTTGTAAAACGCAATGTGATGCGCCATCAGATCCTCCCGGCTCACCTCCGGTCGGACACTGCCCATCACATGATAGTAAACGCCAAAGAGCGCGCAGTCATAGCCCTGCTTTACGATGCCGTTTCTCTCATAAAAAGCAAGGCGGCGGCAAATGGCGGCATCCTGCGCGGTATCCGCGCCCAAGGGCGCTTCCACCTCACCGAATACAGCCGGCGCCGCAGCGCAGTGCCGCAGCACTGCGTGCAGGATCTTTGTTCCAAGACCGCTGCCGCGGCGGCTCTCGGTAACTGCCAGATAGTCAAAGAGCATGTAACCATCGGCATCCTTCCACAAGAAAGCATAACCTATAGGTTCACCCTTTTCAAAAAGGGCCAGCGGTTCGTAAACGCCGTCTTCACAAAGGCGCTCCAGCACCTCCAGCGGGCGAAGCTCATTTACGGGAAAGGCAGCGCGAAGGTCTTTTTCATAAGCCTTACGCAGTTCCTCAAGCGTCAGCGTCCGTAATTCCATCGGTAACATCGGTGATGACTTCATTTCCTTCTTCATCAAAATAGAGGGTCATGATGATAGCGTCTTCCTTAGGATGATCGTAATAGTTCTTGCGGCGGCCTACGCTGCGGAAACCCTTGCGGCCGTAAAGGATGATAGCCGCCATATTGCTGGGGCGCACCTCAAGGGTAAGGAAGGCCAGATGATTGCCCTTGGCAAAACGGATGAATACATCGATGAGCTGAGATGCGATCCCCTGCTGACGGGCCTCGGGGAAAACGGCAACATTGGTGATATAGCCTTCATCTGCCGCCACCAGAAGCCCGGCATAACCCATCACCTTTCCGCTGGCGGCATCCTCAGCCACCAGAAAAGCAGCGCACTGGTTTTCCAGTTCCTCTGCCAGCATCTTGCGGGACCAGGGCACAGAGAAACAGATGCGCTCCAGCTCTGCCACCTCGTCAAGATGATCCGCGTTCATGGGAACGATCCGCACACGCAGTTTGTTTTCTTCCATGATTTCACTCCTCACTCTTTTCCTCTGCCGCAATGCGGCTGTACAGGGCAATGCCCGCAATGACCACCACGCCGCCCAGCGCCACCGTAAGAGCCGGCACCTCGCCGAAAACCAAAAGGCCCCATACGGAGGCCAACACCGGCTCCAGCAGCTTCACTGTGGAGATAAAGGCCGGGGGCAGATATTTAAGGCCCCAGCTGAAAACGCTGTGGCCCAGAAGGGTACAGAAAATCGCCATACCCAAGGCCGTGAGATAATTGACGGCACCGTGCCCCGTAAAGGGTACCTTCTGCGCCGCCGTCACCACCGCGGCAGTTGCCGCAGCGGAGAGATAGACTAAAAAAGTATAGACCGTGGCAGAGATCTCTTTTCGTACCGCCGCACCGATGAGGGTATAAATCGCCATCAAAAACGCGCCGCCGAGGGCAAGGATATCTCCCCGCAGCGCATCCGCGCCCGCGGCTGTATCCGCCATGGCTATCACCGCGCTGCCGGCAAAGGTGAGGAAAATAGCGACCCAGGCCTTGCGGGGGATCCTTCTTTTTAAAAGCACCAGGCTCCCCAGCGCCACGAAGAACACTTCCGTATCCACCAGCACCACGGAGGACGCGATGGATGTAAAGCGCAGGGATTCAAAATACGCGGCAAAATGAAAACCGAGAAATACGCCGCTGAGAAGACACCAAGCGATCTTCCCCACCCCCAGCGCCTTGAGCTCAGCGCGGTGCTTCAG
Organism: Oscillospiraceae bacterium; assembly: GCA_017396725.1. Next base: position 7,622 of record JAFQLA010000238.1, on the reverse strand, counting down.
CAGCACCGCAGGCAAAAGAAGGCACGCGGCAAAGAACACTCTGTAAAAAACCAGCACCATGGAGGGCGCCGTGGAATAGCGCACAAAGATAGCCGAAAGGGACACTCCCGCTACCCCTAAAAGCACCGTCAGCCGCTTCATCCCTTGGCCTCCAGCCAGTTGCTGCCCCAATGGGCTTCCGCCGTCAAAGGCACGGAGAGCTTTGCCACCTGCTCCATTTCCCGGGCCAGAAGCTTGGCTGCCGCCTCCGCCTGTGCGGCGGGGCACTCCACAATGAGTTCATCGTGCACCTGCAGCACCAGCTTTGCCTCGGGAAGTTCACGCCGCAGCGCTTCCCACGCACGGAGCATGGCAAGCTTCATGATATCCGCGGCCGTGCCCTGAATGGGCATATTCAAAGCTACACGCTCACCGAAAGAGCGCATATTAAAGTTGGAAGATTTCAGCTCGGGCAGTGCGCGGCGGCGGTGATACACCGTCTCCACAAAGCCGGTTTCCTTTGCCTGCTCCACCACATCCGTCATATACTGACGGACGCCGCTGAACTTGGCAAAATAGCTTTCCATATACGCCTTGGCCTCGCTGACGCTGACGCCGATATCCTGCGAGAGGGAGAAAGGCGAAATACCGTACACAATACCGAAATTCACCGCCTTGGCGCTGCGGCGCATGGCGCTTGTCACCTGGCCCGGCTCCACGCCAAAGACATGGGCCGCTGTGGTGGAATGGATGTCCTCACCCGACAAAAAGGCCTGCTGCATAGCTTCATCCCCCGAAATGTGGGCAAGGAGGCGCAGCTCGATCTGGGAATAGTCCGCATCCACAAAAACCGAGCCGTTTTCGGGGATAAACATGCGGCGAATACCGCTGCCAAGCTCGGTGCGGGTGGGAATATTCTGCAGATTGGGTTCGGTGGAGGAAAGGCGGCCCGTGGCAGTCACCGTCATCTGGAATCGGGTGTGGATCCGCCCATCGGGGCCGATCTCCTTCAAAAGGCCGTCCACATAGGTGCTTTTCAGCTTGGTATACTGGCGATAGGAAAGAATATCATCCACGATGGGATAGGTATAGCGCAGCTTTTCCAGCACATCGGCGCTGGTGGAGTAACCCGTCTTGGTCTTTTTCACCGGCGGGATCCCCATTTTTTCAAAGAGGATCTCTCCCAGCTGCTTGGGAGAATTGATGTTGAACTTGCCGCCGGCAGCTTCAAAGATGGCTTTTTCCGTCTTTTCGATCAGCACCGCCATCTCCTCGCCAAAGCGCTGCAGTTCGCCCGCGTCTACCCGCAAGCCGCTGCATTCCATCTCTGCCAGCACGCGGCAAAGGGGCAATTCCATCTCATCGTGGAGCGCAAGGAGGTTATTTTCCTCCAGTTCCTTTTTCAGTTTCTCATAGAGCGCATCCACCGCGGAGGTATAGCAATGGAAGGCAGTTTCCGCCTCCAGCGTATCCCCCACCATGGAAAAGGCATCCGGCAGGAGATGCGCCGCCTTGGGGAGCTTACTGTTGAAATAAGAAACAAAGAGCTTATCGATATCGTAGCTTCCTGCCGTAGCATCCAGAAGATAGGCAGCAAGTGCTGTATCGAACACAAAGCCCTCTGCGGGAAGTCCGTTTTCCAGAAGGGTTCGGGTGAGGTCTTTTACATTGTGACTCACTTTTTTGATATCGGAGGAGAACAATGCGCGGAGCAGTTCGTTCCAGTCCCCCTCATAGCGGGCAAAGAACAGTTCCGCGGAAGAGGCCTTTCCGCCGCCTTCATCGCAATCCACCATCACGCCGGAAAGATCCTCCAGCGCAAGAAGCGTGACATACTCCGCCTGGCGCCAAAGGGCAAGGCACTCTTCGGCATCCTCTGCCGTTTTCACCTGCTTTACCGTCACCGTGCAGTCCATCTGCGCCTCTTCCGCCTCTTTGGGCGCGAGACCGAACTTTTCAATGAGCTTGGTAAACTCCAGACGCAAGAAGAGATCATAAAGCCCCTCTTTGGGCTCGCGGCGCAGTGCGTCTTCCGGCACGAAGGCAAATCCGGGCACATCGGTGACGATGGTGGCAAGATAGTACGTATCCCGCGCGCTCTTTTCCCCCTCCGTCAGTTTTTTGATAACGCCGGGCTTGGCATCGATCTCCGGCAGCTTTTCATAAATCGTTTCAATACTGCGGTACTTGGTGATAAGATCCTTCGCCGTCTTTTCCCCCACGCCGGGCACGCCCATAAGGTGGTCGGAATTATCCCCCATCAGCGCCTTGAGGTCGATCATATGGATGGGTTCAAATCCATATTCGGCAAAGAAGCTCTCAGGGGTCATGTCACGGGACATGCTGCTGCCCATAGCGGTAGTCACCAGCTTCACCTTGGTCTTATCGGTGATCAGCTGCAGCGCGTCCTTATCCCCCGTCACCACCACGCATTCCCAGCCTGCTGCCTCGCAGCGGCGGGAAACGGTGCCCAGAAGATCGTCCGCTTCATAGCCTTCTTTTTCAAAATAAGGCACATTCATCTCCCGCAGCACATCCTTGAGAACAGGGATCTGCATCCGCAGCTCTTCCGGCATGGCATGACGGCCCGCCTTGTACTCAGCATACATTTTATGGCGGAAAGTGGGCGCATGGAGGTCAAAGGTAACGCAAAGCGCCTCCGGCTTCTCCTCTTCCAAAAAGCGGGTAAGGATATTCAAAAAGCCGAAAATCGCATTGGTATAAAGCCCGTCACGGGTCTGCAGCATAGTGCGCACACCGTAAAACGCGCGGTTTACAATGCTGTTGCCATCCAGTACCATCATTTTCATGGGCTTTGCCTCCGTTCTTCAAGTCCACACCTCAGGGGATGCTCCCCTTCACGGTGATATAATCCACAAGGTCATTGTAAACAGATCTGCTGACGCCATCCACCAGCAAAATATCTTCCTTTTGCATAAAGGGGCCGTTTGTCTGCCGCCACAGCACGATCTCCTCCGCCAGTTTGCTGCCGATCCCCGGCAGCCGTTCCAGCTCTTCCGCCGAGGCGGTGTTGATATCCACCGTCTGCGCCGCGCCCTCCGCGCTTTCGCTTTGGCCCGCCCCGGTCTCCACCGTAAAGGCGGCAAACCGATCTCCCGCTTCTCCGCGGCCTGCCAGCAAAAAGGCAATGAGAAAAGCCATCGTCAAAAAGAAAAACGCGATTTCCACTCCCGCGGCCTTCAATTTTTCTTTCATAGTTGAACTCCCGCGAAATATTTGTTATACTGTAAAAAGATATGAAAATCTGTCCGTTTTCGCTTAAAAGCGGCAGTTTTCACGGATTAACAGCTCATTATCGGGAATTTCCCTCCCGCGCACCACTATCTTTTGGGGCAGCGGGCATATTCACCGCCGACATTATACCATAGATTGAGAGAGATTTATATGAAAATCCGTCGTTTTTTATCTGTTTTTTTACTGATCCTTCTGCTCTCCACACTCTATCTCCCCGGAGCAGCAGCTATTGAGGAGATGCATGTGGCAGCCAAGGCCGCCGTTCTGGTGGACGGCAACACAGGCGAGGTGCTCTACGGGCAAAATGAACACCAGCAGCTCTACCCCGCCTCTGTCACAAAAATCACCACCGCCCTTCTGGTAATGGAGGCCGTGGATGCAGGCAAGCTCAGCTACGATGATATGATCACCGTCCCCGCCTCCGCTTTGGCAGGCCTTGCGGCTGACGGCAGCACCGCCAACATCAAAGAGGGCGAGATCATCAGCGCGCGGGATCTTATGTACTGCATGATGGTGGCCTCCGCCAATGAAGCGTGCAACATCCTGGCGGAAAAGGTCTCCGGCTCTGTCAGTGCTTTCGTGGAAGACATGAATGCCCGCGTCAGCGAGCTGGGCTGTGAGAACACCCATTATGTCAATACCACGGGGCTTCATGATCTCTCCCACTACTCCTCCGCATGGGATATCTACCTTATCACCAAGGAAGCCATGCAGCACGAGGAATTCATGGAATTCTGCAACGCCACCGCCTACACTGTTCCCGCCACCAATCTCTCCCCCGAGCGTACTTTCCACACCACCAACAGTCTCCTGGATAACTGGAACGCCATTGGCTACATGTATGAATACGCTCAGGGCGTCAAAACCGGCCACACTTCCGACGCAGGCTACTGCCTCGTCTCCTCGGCTGTGAAGGGCGAGAAAAAGCTCATCAGCGTCGTTTTGGGCGCTGAGCGCGTGAATCTGGAAGACGGCACCCGCAAGACCCAGAGCTTCACGGAAACCGCCCGTCTTTTTGAGTGGGGCTTCAACAATTTCTCTGTGCAGGAGATCCTCTCTTCCACGGAAATGATCCAGGAGCTTCCCGTAGCCCTTTCCAATGAAGCAAGCTATGTGGCCCTCCACCCCGATGTGTCCCTCAGCGCTACTCTTCCCAATGATATAACCGCCGAAGAGCTTGTCCGCACCGTAACGCTCTATCAGGATTCCGTCAATGCCCCCGTCACTGAGGGTACCGCTTACGGCGAAATTTCCATCAGCTATAACGGTGAAGTCCGCGGCACGGCAAAGTTGGTAGCTTATTCCAGTGTTTCCACCTCCAAGTTCCTGACACTGAAATACCAGCTTTCCGTATTCTTTGCAAAACCCGTTGTGAAAATCGGAGCCATCGTGCTGGCAGCTTTGATCGTAGTATTCCTGTTCTACCGTATCTTCTTCGTGCGCCGCAGAAAGAACCGCTACGGTTCTTCCCGCCGCCATGTTTCCAACTACCGCGGCAGACGCAGATAATCCATTCACAAGCAAAAAAGAGGAGTCGTGAGACTCCTCTTTTTATTTGCGCAAAACGAATCGCGGCGGAAATCGTCTTTCCGCCGCGATCCTATAAGCAAAGGAAGGATAGTGCAATAATTACTTGGTGAGCTTCACGGAGAAGTCACTGCCAACTGCTTCATAGGTTACGGTGTAACCGGCATTGGAAGCGAAGCGGGTAACGTTTTCAACAGCAGTCTTGTTGTCAACCAACACTTCCAGTTCAGCGGGGGAGTCCTTCTTGACGGCCTTCTGAACCATCAGAACGGGCATGGGGCAAGCAAAACCTCTTGCGTCAACCATGATTAGTCCTCCTTCTTGGGCAGGTGAGCAACACTGATCACCAGCAGAACTACGAGACCGATAACAACAGCGATCATGCCGTTCTTGCCGATACCGCCGACAACATATTCGCCAGCTTCGGTAACGGAGTCAGCAGCGCCGGCCAGGCCGAAGTTATGGGAGATAGCAGCACCAACGATCATGCCGATGATGGTGATGGCAGCATCGCCATTGCCTTCGCCGGCGAGGATCAGCTGACGCAGGGGGCAGCCGCCCAGCAGGATAGCAGCCCAACCAACGATAGCCATACCCAGAGCGCTCCACAGATACTGAGTGTGAGCAACGGGCTGAGAAAGAACGCCGAAGTTGTACTTGCCGAGGATCAGGTTGCCGATGGTGATCACAACCCAGATAGCAAGGAAGCCGGAGAGGAGGGTGAAGTCCTTGAGCATGAATGCGTCACGCAGACCACCGGCCATGCACATACGGCTGCGCTGGCACAGAGCGCCAACGATCAGAGCAACGATCAGGGAGATGGCAATGGCAGCCTTCTTGGAGCCAGGGCCTTCTTCAGAGAACTTAAGTACAGCGGGAACTGCAACGAGCAGAACCAGCAGAGCAACCATGATGCCGGGAAGAACGAAGCCTTCAGCCTTCTTGAGCTCATAAGCACGGCCCAGGGAGAAGCCCTTCTTCAGGAACACGATACCAATCAGAATACCAACAATGAAGCCAACCAGTGCTGCAAGACCGGTCATGTCACCGCCGCCGAGACGGATAACCATGCGGAGGGGGCAGCCCAGGAATACCAGAGCGCCGATCATCATGAACACGCCCAGAATGAAGCGGGTTGCGGGGGAGGAACCGGCCTTAGCCTTGAATTCCTTGGTAGCCAGAGCCATGATCATAGCACCCAGCACCAGACCGATGATTTCGGGACGAACATACTGCACCTTGGCAGCACCGTGCATGCCGACAGCACCTGCGATATCACGAAGGAAGCAAGCAATGCAGAAACCCATGTTTGCGGGGTTGCCACAGGCAGTCAGGATCAGGGCAGCAACGCCGATGGCAGCGCCGGCCAGAATGACAAGCCAATTGATTTTCTTAGTCATATTCTCTCTCCTCGTAAGAAATAAAAATAGTGATGACGCATTTTGCATCATCACTATTTTAAATCACACACGCGTTATTCTCAAATCAAATAAACGATAATAACTGCAATTTAATCGATTTTATCAATCAAATTATCCCCGATTTCTTTTCTTCACAAAATTAATGAAGTCACTGTAGATCCGGTTTGCCTTGGGACGATTCTTATAGACCATGTATAGTTTGCGAGTCACCATATCGCCATGGAGCGGGAACTGCAAAAGCTCACCCGCTGCCACACGCTTTTCCACCGTACGGTCAGAGAGGATGGAAACGCCCATACCTGCGGCTACCGCGTTCACGATAGCTTCCGGGCTCTCCATGCGGCCTACCACACGGATATCGCCCGCATCCATCCCACGGTCTTCCAGATACTGATTGATGGCAAGAAGTGTACCGGAGCCCTGTTCACGCAGCACCATAGGTTCGCCCAGCAGATCCTCGCCGGTAAAACCGCGGCTGAGCATAGCGGCGTAACGCGGCTGATTCGCTGTTACCAGCACCAGATGATCTTCCGCAACAGGCTCATACACCAGATTCTGGCGATCGAGCACCATACCCACAAAGCCGATCTGGATCTCGTCTTTGATCAGCATAGTATGCACCTTTGCGCTGTCACCCTTTTTGATAACGCAGCAGCAGCCCTGCTCCTGCTGCATGAAACCGGCCACGATCTCAGGCAGGATCGCTTCTGCCGGCACACTGGAAGCACCGATGCGCAATTCTTCCGCCCGGTGGTTGCTGACATCCTCCACCAGCGCACGGCACTGGTCAAGGATACTGTGCACATGGCCCAAAAGACGCTGACCGTCTTCTGTCAACTCCACCTTTTTGCGGGACGCGCGCAAAAAAAGCTGCACACCCAATGCCTGCTCCAGCAAGTTCACATGGGAGCTGATGGTGGACTGGCTCAGATACAGTTTTTCCGCCGCAACGGTAAAACTGCCGTACTGCGCCACGGCTTCAAATACTTCCAGTTGTTTCAGGCTGATATCCAGCATAATCTCTCTCCTCTGATCAGCGGAGCTTGATTCGCTTACCTCCGCTGTATGCTTCTACCGTACCGATGCGCTGCGCGCTGGGGACGGCGCCCTTAAGGTCTTCATAAAGTGCGTCTGCATCTTCGGGATCTACTGCGATGAGCAGGCCGTCTGCAGTCTGGGGATCGTAGAGCATATCCTGCTTGGCAAGTTCCACATCACCTGCATCCACAGCAGCTTCAGCAAAGTTGCGGTTGCGGTACATACCGGCAGGCAGAATACCCATGCGGGCCAGTTCCAGCGCCTCAGGAATGAGGTCAATAGCGTCCACATGCAGGGTGATCTCCACATCAGAGCCCTGTGCCATCTCAAAAGTATGACCCATAAGGCCAAAGCCCGTTACATCGGTGCAGGAATGCACGCGGTACTTCATCATAGCATCGC
>JAFQLA010000237.1 GCA_017396725.1 Oscillospiraceae bacterium | reverse complement strand
GCCGCCAAGGATAGCCACCAAAGGACGGCGGGGGTTGGCAAGAGCGCTGCCCATAACGGAAAGCTCCTGCGCGATCAGGAAGCCGGAAACGGCGGGGAGATACGCGGCAACGCCTGCGGTGGAGGCGTGGGCACGGTGCACGGAGCCGAAAGCATCGGATACATAGAGATCGGCAAGGCTTGCACGAGCTTTGGAAAGCTCGGGATCATTCTTGGTTTCACCGGGTTCAAAGCGGGTGTTTTCCAGCAGCATCACTTCACCGCACTTGAGAGAAGCGGCCTTGGCGCGGGCATCCTCGCCCACGACATCCTTGGCAAAGATCACATCCATGCCCAGAAGTTCACCCAGACGCTTGGCGACTACAGCCAGAGAAAAAGCGGGATCGGCGCCCTTGGGCTTGCCCAGATGGCTGCAGGCGATAACGGCAGCGCCGTTTTCCAGGAGATACCGGATGGTGGGAAGAGCGGAAACGATGCGCTTATCATCGGTGATGGCGCCGGTGGTCATATCCTGAGGCACATTGAAATCGCAGCGCAGCAGGACCTTCTTGCCGGAGACATCTACATCACGGACGGTCTTCTTATTGTAATTGAGTGCCATAGTGCAAGCTCCTTTCAAAAAGTGAGGCGGTGTTCAGGTGTACTGCTCCGCGCCGCCCATCATGCCTTCACCCTGCAGGCCGGGAAAATCCAGCTGGCGGAGAGCTTCATAGGTGATGATGGCCACGGAGTTGGCGAGGTTGAGGCTGCTGGCCTCAGAGCGCATGGGGAGGCGGATGCAGCGATCGGCATGGGCCTTGCGGAAGTCTTCGGGAAGACCGGCGGTCTCCTTGCCGAAGAAGAGCCAGCACCCGTCAGAAAACCGGGCGGTGGCATAGCTGCGGGGTGCTTTGGTGGTGAGCAGATAAAGATTTTCCTTGGCCTCGGGATGCCTGGAGAAGAAGTCCTCCAGATTTTCGTAGTCGAAAACCTCCACCAGATGCCAATAGTCAAGACCTGCCCGCTTCACGGCCTTATCGGAGATATCAAAGCCCAGGGGGCGGATGAGATGCAGCCGCGCGCCGGTGGCGGCGCAGGTGCGGGCGATGTTGCCGGTGTTCATGGGGATCTCCGGTTCCACCAAAACGATGTTAAGCATAATTGCCGCCTTTCCGCATATTCAGACATTTGACAATTGTAATGCAAAAACGCAACAATTTCAACATAAAAAACCGATTTTTTCAAAAAATACCAAAAAATCTCTGCAAATTTAGGGGTATTATGTGAACAAAAACTTTTTTCGCCGTTTTGCGTGGAATCCAGCTGGATTTTTATGGAAAAAGCGGCGTTGGGATAATCGTGAGATAATTAAAAAATATGCGCGAAAGGGTTGGACTTTTCAAAAGTATTTGTTATAATGGTCATACCTACAAAAACATTTCGGTTTGCACCCGGGGGAGGAATGTCCAATGATTTGTAAAAGCGCAGCATTTCTTTTGAAGAATGACTGTTCCCGGGGCGCAGACGCCCGTCCGCTGATGCTGCAGCAGGTTATGTTCTGCCCGGTCCTTGCGTGGGTCGGTGCGGAATTGGCGCGTGCAGGTGTTCGGCGGATTTTTTGCGCCTGTGATGAAAAATGGGCGGAGGAAGTGAAGCAGTGCTTCACCGAAGATGTGGAAGTGGTGGTGGCCCCTCTCGAAAACGCGGAAGAGGCCATGCGTGAATTCTTCGGCGGCGAGGCCGGCATGAGCTTTGCTGAACCCGTGGTCCCCATGGGCGGCGGCTATGTGAGCTTTGCGTCCCGTCAGGAACTTTTCGCGCTGCAGATGCCCTGCCGCGACGAGATCGTCCGCAAGCATGCGGAAAACGGCGTGCTGGTGATGGATCCCGCCAACACCTACATCGATCCCCGTGTGGTCATCGGTGAAGGCACGGTGATTTTGCCCGGCTCTATCCTGCGGGGCAAGACCTCCATCGGCTGCAACTGCGAGATCGGCCCCAACGCTATGATCCGCGACTGCACCGTGGGCAATGGCACCACCGTCAACGCAAGCCAGATCAATGAAAGCACCGTGGGAGATGAGACCCGTATCGGGCCTTATTCCTACCTGCGCCCCGGCTGCAAGCTGGGCAACCATGTGAAGCTGGGCGACTTTGTGGAAGTGAAGAACTCCACCGTAGGCGACTATGTAAGTCTCTCCCATCTCACCTATCTGGGCGACAGCGATGTGGGCGAGCGCGTCAACTTCGGCTGCGGCACCGTTACCGCCAATTATGACGGCGCCAAGAAGTACCGCTGCACCATCGGCTCCGGCGCCTTTATCGGCTGCAACACCAACATGATCGCCCCCGTAAAGGTGGGTGACGGCGCTTATGTCGCCGCAGGCACCACCCTTACGCAGGATGTGCCTTCCGACGCGCTGGCTGTTGGCCGCGTCAAGCAGGTGATGAAGGACGGTTGGGCACGCCGCCACAGAGAAAAGAACAACAGCAAGTTCTAAAACCAAGGAATTTATCCCCGTGGAGGGGGAAACGGTAATAAACAACGAAAAGAAGGTATGGAGGATTTCGACATGATTTCTCACGGCAAGGACATCAAGATTTTCACCGGCAGTTCCAATCCCGCTCTGGCAGAAGCTATCTGCCGCGAGATGGGCATCGCCATGGGCGAAGCTGAAGTCAAGAAGTTTGCAGACGGCGAAGTTGCCGTTTCCCTGTATGAATCCGTTCGCGGCAGCGATGTATTTATCATCAACTCTACCTGCAAGCCCGTCAACGACAGCCTCGTTGAGCTGCTGGTTATGATCGATGCTGCCCGCCGCGCTTCCGCAGGCCGTATCAATGCGGTTATTCCCTATTTCGGCTATGCCCGTCAGGACCGCAAGGCCAAGGCCCGTGACCCCATCAGCGCAAAGCTGGTTGCCAACATGCTGGTAGCTGCCGGTGCTGACCGCGTTCTCACCATGGATCTGCACGCATCCCAGATCCAGGGCTTCTTTGATATCCCTGTTGACCATCTGGTAGGCAACCCCATCTTTGTGGATTACTATGCAAAGAAGTTCGGCGCCAAGTGCGAAGACATGGTGGTAGTCTCTCCCGACGTCGGCTCCGTTGCCCGCGCCCGCGCTTTCGCTCAGAAGCTGCACATGAATCTGGCTATCGTGGATAAGCGCCGCCAGAAGGCTAACCAGAGCGAAGTTATGAACGTCATCGGCGATGTAGCAGGCAAGGACTGCATCCTCTTCGACGACATGGTCGATACCGCAGGCTCCCTGTGCAACGCAGCCAAGGCTATCGTGGAAGTGGGCGGCGCCAAGAGCGTTTATGCCTGCGCATCCCACGGTGTTCTTTCCGGCCCCGCTCTGGAGCGCCTTTCCAACAGCGTCATCGAAGAGATCGCTTTCCTCGATACCATTCCCGCTGTGGATCCCGAGGCTTGCCCCAAGATCAAGTACCTCTCCGTGGCTCCCATGTTCGCAGAAGCTATCGAGCGCATCTATCAGGAAATCTCCGTTTCCAAGCTGTTCCGTTAATCTAAGAGTACTTATGCTGCGAGGCGGGAGGGAACTCCTGCCTCGCACTGGTTTTGGGAGTAACTATGTGGTTTAATCGCGCGAGATCCGGCGGTGTTTCCTGGCTGGTGGTCTTTTTGGGAAACCCCGGAAAAGAATATGAAAATACCCGGCACAACATGGGCTTCTGGGCGGCGGACGCGCTGGAGGAAAAGATCAAGATCCGCATCAACCGTCTCAAGTACAAGGCCCTCACCGCCACCTGCACCTTAGGCGGCGAGCAGGTCCTTGCCATGAAGCCTCAGACCTATATGAACCTCTCCGGTGAGGCGGTGGGCGAAGCGGCCCGCTTTTACAAGATCCCGCCGGAAAGAGTCATCGTGATCTATGACGATGTGTCTTTGCCTGTGGGCAAGCTCCGTGTGCGGCCCTCCGGTTCTGCCGGCGGACACAATGGCATCAAGAGCATCATCTCCCATCTGGGCTCCGACCGGTTTCCCCGTGTGAAGATCGGTGTGGGCGCGCCTGCGCACCCCGAGCACGAGATGGTGGACTGGGTCATCGGCAAGATCTCCGCTGAGGATAAAAAGGCGCTGCTGCCCATCACCGCCAAAGCGGTGGACGCGGCGGCATGCATTATTGAAAAAGATGTTCCCACGGCTATGAACCGTTTCAACGGATAAATAACGAAAAAGAGGCACAGCCCCTCCCCCCTTGGGATGCGGGCTGCGCTTTGTCGTGCATTTTGATCCCTTTTTGGGGATAGATATAGAAAAGAAGAAAGGAGATGGGGCGCATGATCCGGCTTTTGGAAAAAATCTGGTCTATGAGTGAGTTTGCCGCCGCGCAGGAACACCTGCACCGCGGGGAAACGCCGGTTGCTGTTACCGGCCTTGGCGGCGTGAATCAGTCGATTTTTGCCGCGGCAGCGGCAAATGCCATGCAGCGCCCTGTCGTTTTCATTTGCACGGGGGAGAAGGAGGCTGAACGCGCTGCCGGAGACCTTGCCGCCCTTATGGGGGAAAAGCAGGTCATGACCCTTGCGGGGCGCGAGTGGCAGTTCCATCCCGTTTCCGCCTCCCACGGCTGGGAGCATCGGCGTATTGCGGCGCTCCATGCCCTCCTTACCGCGCCCAAAGGCGCCGTGGTAACCACGCCCCGCGCGCTGATGATGCGCACTATGCCCAAAGAGGTGCTGCGCTCGGCGGCGTTTTCGCTGGAAGTGGGCGGGCAGTATGACCTGAAGGAACTGACGGATAAGCTGGTGCGGGCGGGCTATACCCGCGCTGAAGCGGTGGAAGGCCCGGGGCAGTTTGCCCTGCGCGGCGGCATTCTGGATGTGTATTCTCCCGAGATGCCCCTTCCTGTGCGCTGTGAGTTTTTTGATGACGAGATCGACGCTATGGGCCATTTCGATGTGGCCTCCCAGCGCCGCACGAAAAATATTGGATCTGCCACGGTGCTGCCGGCGGCGGAGGTGCTTTTCCATTACGGGGAAAACACAGCGGAAAAGCTCACCAGACTTGCCCAGAGGCTTGGAGGAAAGAGTGAGACGAAAAAGCTTTCCCGCGCGCTCCTTGCCGATGCCGATGCCCTTGCGCAGGGCGTGCTCTTCGGCGGGAGGGACCGCTATATGGTGGCGGTCTACGGCGGATTTTCCACCGCGTGGGACTATCTTCCCGAAAACGCGTTGGTGGTATTTTCCGAAAGTGCCCGTGTGGGCGAAGCGGTAAAAAATGAGATCGCTCTTTGGCGGGAAGATGTGAAAGTCCTGACGGAGAGCGAGATCCTTGCGGGAGATTTTTCGGAGCTGATGCTCTCGGAGCATGAATTTTGGGAAAAGACCCGCCTTTACGATGCCTGCCTTCTGGACGCGCTGCCTACATCCCGCTACGCGGTGGCGCCCAAGGGCCTGCTCTCTGTGATGACAAAACAGCTGCCTTCTTACGGCGGCAGCTTTGAGACCGCCCGCAGCGATCTGGAGCAGTACCGCGCTTCTTCTTCCGCGGTGGTGGTGCTTTGCGGCAGCGAGGGCCGCGGCCGCAATCTCCAGCGGCTTTTGGAGGATAAGGGCCTTACGGTGGCGCTGGATGTGAATCTCACCCATCTTCCCAAGGCGGGACAGATCCGTATCGCCGTGGGCGCGCTCTCCGGCGGCGCGGAATATCCCGCGCTGGGGCTGGCTATCTTGTCGGAAGGTCAGCTTTCCGCGCCCAATGTCCGCAAGGCAAAGCGGGGCGCCAAGGTAAGCGCGGGGGAGAAGCTCCAGTCCTATACCGACCTGACCCCCGGCGATCTGGTGGTGCATGTGCACCACGGTGTGGGCCGCTTTACGGGCATCGTCCGCATGCCGGTGGACGGCGTGGAAAAAGACTATATCCGCATCGTGTACGCAGGCAGCGATTGCCTCTATGTGCCTGCCACCTCGCTGGATCTTGTCTCCAAATATATCGGCGGCGGGGACGATACCGAGAAGATGCGGCTCAACAAGCTGGGCGGCACCGATTGGGCCAAGACAAAGAGCCGCGCCAAGGCGGCGGCAAAGGATCTTGCCAAAGGTCTTATTGCCCTCTATGCCCAGCGGCAGAAAGAACCGGGGTTTGCCTTTTCTCCCGATTCCCCGTGGCAGCAGGAATTTGAAGAGGCTTTTGACTACGATGAGACCGACGATCAGCTCCGCTGCATCGCCGAGATCAAGGGGGATATGGAAAGCGCCCGTCCCATGGACCGTCTGCTCTGCGGCGATGTGGGCTACGGCAAGACGGAGGTGGCCCTCCGCGCGGTGATGAAATGCGTGCTGGACGGAAAGCAGGCGGCCATTCTGGTGCCCACCACCGTCCTTGCCCAGCAGCACTACACCACGGCTATGAGCCGATTCCGCAATTTCCCTGTGAATATCGAGGTGCTCTCCCGTTTCCGCTCTCCCAAGCAGACGGCAGATATCCTCAAGCGGCTGGAGGCGGGCAAGATCGACCTTTTGATCGGCACCCACCGTCTGCTGCAAAAAACCATCAAGTTCCGTGATCTGGGGCTCCTTATTATCGATGAAGAGCAGCGCTTCGGCGTGACCCACAAGGAAAAGCTCAAGGAAATGAGCCGGCAGGTGGATGTTCTCACCCTGACGGCTACCCCCATTCCCCGCACGCTGAATATGGCTCTTTCGGGCATCCGCGACATGAGCACCATCGAAGAGCCGCCCCGTGACCGCCAGCCGGTACAGACCTATGTGCTGGAGCACGATTGGGGCATGCTGGCGGAGGCCATGCGCCGTGAGATCGCCCGCGGCGGGCAGATCTTCTATCTTCATAACCGTGTGGAGACCATCGACCGCACCGCCCTTCGCATTTCGGAGATGCTGGGTGAGGATGTGCGTGTGGTGGTGGGCCACGGCAAAATGAGCGAGCAGCAGCTCTCCTCCGTCATGCGGGAAATGGTGGATGGGGAGGCAGATGTGCTGGTGTGCACCACCATCATCGAAACCGGCATCGATATCCCCAATGTCAATACCCTCATCATTGAGGATGCGGATAAAATGGGGCTTGCTCAGCTCCATCAGATCCGCGGCCGCATCGGCCGCAGCCACCGCCGTGCCTTTGCCTACATGACTTACCGCACCGGCAAGATCCTGACAGAGGTGGCCTCCAAGCGCCTTGGCGCCATCCGCGAGTATGTGGAGTTCGGCTCCGGCTTCAAAATCGCCATGCGCGACCTTGAGATCCGCGGCGCGGGCAATCTTCTGGGCCCCGAGCAAAGCGGCTATATGATGAGCGTGGGTTACGATATGTACCTGAAGCTGCTGGAAGAGGCGGTGACGGAGGAGCAGGGCGTGAAAAAGCCCCGCCGCGTAGAGTGCGCGGCAGACCTTACCATCTCCGCCAACATTCCCGAAAGCTATGTGCCCTCTGCGGCGCAGCGCATGGATCTTTACCGCCGTATTGCTGCCGTCCGCTCGGCGGAGGAGGCAGGCGAGCTGGTGGATGAACTGCTGGACCGCTACGGCGAGCCGCCCAAGTCGGTGATGGCCCTCGTGGATGTGGCGCTGCTGCGAGAGCATGCGGCAGGTGTTGGCATCACGGATATTTCCCAGAAGGAACTCAAACTCCGGCTGAAGCTGGGGGACGGCGTGGAAGTGGCCGCTTTGGCGGCGGTATGCGGCATGCCCAGGTACCGCGAGCGGCTGCGGATCGTTTCGGGTGAGCAGCCCATGATGACGCTGCACCTGAAAAAAGGCGAAGATGTTCTTGCGAGCGCTCTGGCTCTCGTGGAAGATATGAAACTCTCCGTGCCTGCGGCGCGGAACGAAGGAGAAAAAGTATGATGAAAAAAGTGTTGGTATTTTGTCTGGCGCTGGTGCTGTGCCTCGGTACGCTTGCCGGCTGCGGCAAGGGCGGCGTCAACTACGAAGGCGAAGTGAAGGAAGGTTTCCTTTATGAGACCACCGGCATCTCTCCCGACGCGGTGATGTTTACGGTCAACGGCGTGGATGTAACGGCGGAAGAATTCTTCTACTGGATCGGCTACGGCTGCGGTGAGCTTTCCTATTACGGCAGCATCGACTGGACGCAGGATGTAAACGGCATGACCATGGATGAATACATCAAGGGCGAAGCGGTGAAGACCGCCTCTCTCTATGCGGTGATCAAGGGCCTTGCCGAGGATTACAAGGTGGAACTCAGCGAAGAGGATATTGCCGCCTCCGCCGCTGACATCGCAGGCTATGCCGAATATTACGGCGGCATGGCAGCCTACGAAGAGCAGATGGCCAAGCAGGGCGCCAGCCTTGCTATGATGGAGGAGATCAACCGCATCGTTTACCTTTACAATAATCTCATGGCTCTCTATGAAGATGAATCCAGCAAGCTCTATCCCTCCGAAGCGGAGATCGGTGAGTTTGCCGCCGCCAGCGGCGCTTACACCGTAAAGCATGTGCTCTTCGATATCCGCACCTGCACCGAAGAGGAGGCCGCGGCAAAGCTCCGTCAGGCTGAGGAGATCCTTGCCGCGCTGGATAACCGCGGGGATGCGGATCTTGTCACCCTCTTTGAAAGCTATATCAGTGAGTACGGTGAAGACCCCGGCATGACCACCAGTCCCAAGGGCTACACCTTCTACGATGCTGACGACGAGTCGCTGGTGCCCGGTTTTGCCGACACCTCCAAGGCGCTGGGCGAATATGAGTACAGCGATATCCTCGTCACTGACTACGGCTATCACATCATTCTGCGCCTGCCTCTGGATACGGAAGCGGTGGTCACGGCGCATTTTGAAGAGTTTATTCAGGAATCCCTCGCCACCGCCGAGGTGGTCTACAGCGATTCCTACGCCGGTGTTTCCGCCCAGACGCACTATGAAAACCTTCTTTCTCAGATGGCGGTGGGTTAAAGTGAACAAAAAAAGAGCGATGCCTTTGGCATCGCTCTTTTTTGAAAATGAACAGTCGGTAAACTGTGACAGGAAGGGATTGACTTGGAAAAATATGGGTGATACTCTCGTAAGGAAGATTCATTTTCAAAGGGAAGAAGGCTCTCTATGTTAGAACTCAAAGGTATTACGAAAATTTATCCTGCGGCAGGCAGCGATGTGCATGCCCTCAAGGGAATCGACCTTGCCTTCCGCAAGGCAGAGTTTGTGGCG
>JAFQLA010000236.1 GCA_017396725.1 Oscillospiraceae bacterium | reverse complement strand
CTGCAGACGCTCGGTGATCACACCGATAATGACTTCATCAGGAACCAGTTTTCCTGCATCCATGTACGCCTTGGCCTTAAGGCCGGTAGGCGTACCATTCTTCACAGCGGCGCGGAGGATATTACCGGTAGAAATGGTAGGGATCCCCAGTTCCTTGTTGAGAATTTCAGCCTGAGTGCCTTTACCGGCACCGGGAGCACCAAGCAAAATCATTTTCATGACATTACCCTCCTTATTCCAGGAAGCCCTTATACTGACGCATGGACAGCTGGGATTCCAGAGCACGAACGGTTTCCAGAGCAACACCGACTACGATGATGACGGAAGTGCCGCCGATTGCCAGATTGGAAGCGCCCAGAAGCTTGCTTGCGATCAGGGGGCAGATAGCAACGATACCCAGATAGATGGCACCGAACAGGGTGACCTTCTTCAGCACAGTGGCGATAAATTCCGTGGTGGGCTTGCCGGGACGGAAGCCGGGAATGAAGCCGCCCTGCTTCTGCAGGTTGTTGCCGATCTCCACAGGATTAAACTGAATAGTAGCATAGAAGTAGCTGAAGCCGATGATCATCAGGAAATAGATGATCATATAGGGAACGGAAGTGTTCTCAATGGCTCCAATTACCTTTGCCCAGAAAGAGCCCTCTGCGGGAGTCTTCAGGAAGGCTGCCACAGTAGCGGGCAGGGTAGCGATGGACTGAGCGAAGATGACGGGCAGCACGCCGGACATGTTCACCTTCATGGGAAGGTGAGAGCTCTGACCGCCGTAAGACTTGCGACCGACCTGACGCTTAGCATACTGCACGGGAATGCGGCGCTCAGCAGCACTGACCACAACGATCAAAACTACCAGCAGCAGCACGCCGATGAGCAGCAGCAGGATCCACAGCCAACCCATATCCACATTGGTGATATATGCCCAAAGGTTGGACACACCAACGGGAACGCGGGCCAGAATACCGGCGAAGAGCAGCATAGAAATGCCGTTGCCGATACCGAATTCATTGATCTGTTCACCGATCCACATGACGAAGGAAGAACCTGCCACCAGGGATACGATGATCACGATACCGGACCATACGCCCTCAACAGTAAGCATACTGTTGTTCTTAAGAATCATGTAGTAACCGAATGCCTGAAGAAGAGCAATGGCTACGGTAGAATAACGGGTGATGGACTGGATTTTCTTCTTGCCTTCTTCGCCTTCCTCATGCTGCATACGTTCCAGCGCGGGGATAGCTACAGTCAGCAGCTGAATAATAATGGAGCTGTTGATGTAGGGCTGTACACCCAGCGCAAAAACGGTTGCCATTGCGAATGCACCGCCGGACATGATGTTGAACAGGCCCAGAACGGTGGAACCCATAGTTTCCAGATAGCTGCCGAGCATATCGGTGTTCACATAGGGAACGGTAATGGCATTACCGATGCGGAAGATCAGAAGTACCAGAAGTGTAAAGATGATCTTTTTGCGTAACTCAGGAATTTTCCATGCTTTACGGATAGTCTGAATCACTTAGACCACCTCTGCCTTTCCACCTGCTGCTTCGATAGCTTCCTTAGCAGAGGTAGAGAAAGCAGATGCCTGAACGGTTACCTTCTTGGTCAGCTTGCCGTTGCCAAGAACCTTGTAACCATAAACGCACTTGCTCAGGATGCCCTTAGCAAGCAGGGCTTCTGCGGTTACGGTTTCACCATCTTCAAATGCGTTGAGAGCGCTCAGGTTAATGATTTCATAGGGCTTTGCAAAAATGTTGTTAAAGCCGCGCTTGGGGATACGACGAGCAGTGGGCATCTGGCCGCCTTCGAAGCCGATGCGGGTGCCGCCGCCGCTGCGGGCATGCTGGCCCTTGTGGCCACGGCCACCGGTCTTACCATTGCCGGAGCCATAACCGCGACCCTTGCGGTAAGCTTCCTTAACGGAGCCTGCTGCGGGGGAAAGTTCATGCAGTTTCATATAGCAGCTCCTCCTTATTCAACTTCAGTGACCTGCAGAAGATAGCCGATCTTGGCGATCTTGCCGCGAGTCTGTGCGTTATCGGGCTGCACGGTGGAATCACCGATCTTACGCAGACCCAGGGACTTGGCAGTAGCAATGTGCTTTTCAATTCTGCCGTTGAGGCTCTTAACGAGCTTTACATTCAGATTTGCCATGTTGCTACGCCTCCTTAACCAATGATTTCTTCAACGCTCTTGCCGCGGGTGCGTGCTACCTGCTCGGGGCTGCGCAGAGCCTTGAGGCCGGCGAAAGTAGCTGCAACTACATTTGCGGGAGTGTTGGAACGCAGGCACTTAGTACGAATGTCCTTGATACCAGCTGCTTCGCAGATGATACGAACGGGACCGCCAGCGATAACGCCGGTACCGGGAGCTGCGGGCTTCATCAGGACGCGGCCTGCGCCGAACTCACCAATAATTTCGTGGGGAATGGTGCTGCCGGACAGGGACACCTGAATCATGTTCTTCTTTGCATCTTCCAGACCCTTGCGAATTGCTTCGGGAACTTCGGCAGCCTTACCAAGACCGAAACCGACCTTGCCCTTACCGTCGCCCACTACAACCAGAGCGGAGAACTTCATTACGCGACCGCCCTTTACGGTCTTGGATACACGGTTGAGGTAGAGCACCTTTTCCATGAATTCGCTGGGTTCTTTTTCAAATCTAGCCATTTTCGTGCTCCTCCTCTCTTAGAATTCCAGGCCGCCTTCGCGGGCGCCTTCTGCCAGTTCAGCAACACGGCCGTGGTACAGGTAACCACCGCGGTCAAATACGACGGTGTCGATACCCTTAGCCTTGGCACGTTCTGCAACCAGCTTGCCTACTGCGCGGGCTGCAACCTTGTTGCCGCCGTTGCCTTCGATGCACTTATCCAGAGAGGATGCAGCAACCAGAGTTACGCCGTTTACATCGTCGATGATCTGAGCGTAGATGTTCTTTTCGCTGCGGAACACATTCAGACGGGGTCTTTCGGGAGTGCCGGAAACCTTAGCACGGACTCTCTAATGGCGATTAATACGCTGAGCATTAGTATCAGGTCTTTTAATCATTTACGGCACCTCCTTACTTCTTGCCACCAGTCTTACCAACCTTGCGGCGGATGACTTCGTCTGCATACTTAATACCCTTGCCCTTGTAAGGTTCGGGAGGACGCTTTTCGCGTACTTCAGCGGCAAACTGACCAACCTGCTGCTTGTCGGGACCGGAGATCACAACCTTGTTCTGAGAGGGAACTTCGATGGTGATGCCGGGAACTTCAGGGATAATAACCTGATGGGAATAACCCAGGTTCATGACGAGCTTGTTTTCTTCCTTGGTGGCACGGTAACCAACGCCGTTGATTTCCAGTTCCTTCT
>JAFQLA010000235.1 GCA_017396725.1 Oscillospiraceae bacterium | reverse complement strand
GTCGCACCCTTCTCCGCACAGACCCTGTCCGCCACAACAAAGCGCTCAGAGTTTTCGCACTGCACCACTTCTGCGCCGAGGGCCTTTACGTTTTTCACCTTGATGGCAGGTGCCGTATTGGGCATAACAACCGTAACCTTTGCGCCCAGCATCTGACCGGCGAAGGAAATGGCGCGGCCATGGTTACCGGACGATGCCGCCACGATGCCGCAGTCCAGTTCTTCCCGGGAGAGGGAGAGCGCCTTGTTCATGGCACCGCGCAGCTTGAACGAGCCGGCGTTCTGCATACACTCGGCTTTCACATAGACCTCGCAGCCGAGATAAGCGTCCAGTGCTTTGAGTCGCAGCATAGGGGTTTTTGCAACATAGGGTGCAATCCGCTCGCGTGCTTCGCGGATCCGTTCAAGAGTGACTGCCATAGCGGCACCTCCTTTATGTGTTGCTCCCATTATAACTCCACACGTCCTGCTGTGCAACGACCGAAAAAGAATAATGTTATAATTTTTTCACTTTTGTTGCAATAACGACAGAAAAGTGCTAGACTTAGTAGTAATGTATCTTAACAAGAGGTCACAACACATTTTAAGGAGGTTTCCCCATGATTCAGAAAGCTCAGGACAAGCTCGACTACACCCTCGCACTGCTCTCCACCGTTGCCGACGGCAAACGTCAGGGCTGCATCATCAACTCTCTTCATCAGGTTACGTCGTCCTTCCCCGCGAAGTTCACCGTCACCCTCAACCGCGAGAGTGAGACTGCCAAGGCTGTGGAAGCTTCCGGCATGTTCAGCGTGACCCTGCTCGGTGCTGATTGCCCCGAGAGCATTGTCAATGACTTCGGCTACAAGTCCGGCCGCGCCGGCGACAAGTTCGCCTCTTACGATGTCCTGACCGACAAGCAGGGCAACCCCTATATTAAGGACGGCATGGTTGGACGCCTGAGCTTCAAGGTGGTTGACAAGCTGGAGATCGGTAACTTTATGCTCTATGTCGCCCAGCTGGTTGAGAACGAGATCCTTCTCCCTCCCGGCAATGTGCTCACTCTCAACGCCTTCACCAACCGCGGCAAGGCTACCCCCGCCTCCGCCACCGTCTATCGCACGGTGGAGATCAACGGCTACCGCTGCACCGTCTGCGGCTATGTCTACGAAGGCGAAAGCCTGCCCGAAGACTACCGCTGCCCGATCTGCAACGCGCCGGCGGAAAAGTTCGTTAAAATCTGATAAAACCTGCAGGGCTTTGGCCCCCAGTGTCTTTCTCCCTCTAATTTTTCACAAAGGAAAAGGCGGACCGCACGGTCCGCCTTTTCTTGTCTTTTAATCAATTTCAGGGCCTTTGTACTTTTCTTTTTCCGCTTTCTCTTCCGTGACAACTTCCGCCTCCACATCGATCACACGGCGGTTATTCGCCGGTGCATCAGGCAAAACGAAGGCCATGATGATGTAGAGAATGATGCCGAAGCCCCAGAAGAAGGACACGGCAGCCCAAGCAATGCGTACGATGCTTACATCGATGCCGAAATACTCGGCAACACCGGCGCACACGCCGCTAACTTTCTTGTCCGTTGTGGATTTATAAAGTCTTTTCTTCATTGATATAGCTCCTCTCCCGCGCCGGGGCGCGATGCTGATTGCAATGTCGTATTGTGGCGAGTTTACCACATTTCTTGCCGGGTGTAAATATAATTTTCTTCCCAGATGGGAAAAAAAGTGGAATGTCAAAGGCCACAAAACGCCCGCAACAATCACCATAAGGAAGTAGCGAATACCGTCGGCGAAGAAACTGCCCTGCCCCAAAAGATCGTAGAGCGGCGCTTTGAGTCCCGCCTTGACCGCAACCACCAGACCAAGGCCCAGCACCACCTTGATGATCTGCACCCACCACACCGCTTCGGTTTCAAAGCGGTTCACATTTTCATCCACTGCGATGGTGACAATGGCACCGAGGGTACAGGCGAGGATGGTGACGGAGGTTTTGATGGCGCTGGTGTAATTCGCAAGATAAGGATGGTCCGCCGCGACGCCCGCGCGGGCATGGAGGGCAAAGAGCACAAACAGCACCGCCGGGATCAGCATAAATACCCACAGGCGGAACATATAGCCCGGGCGGCGTTTTGCCTCCTCCACCGTCTGATAAAGCACTTGGGAAAGTACCACCGCCAGCACCAAAGACACCACCACATCCAGCGGCGTATGAACACCGAGGTACAGCCGGGAGAAGCCGATGAGAAGCCCCATCAGCACACAGGCCCCACGAAGAGCTTTTCCGCGTCCCTGCCGGGCAAGGGCGAAGAACGTGCCCGCGCCGGTCTGGGTATGACCGCTGGGGAAGGAATAGCCCGTGGCGGCCTCCCGGGCGGATTCCACGATCTGAAAAGTCGGGTCAAGCTGCCATGGACGGGGAATGCAGAACGTAAGCTTCAAAATCTGATTGAGCACCGTACCCGTAAAGCCCACCAGCAGCAGATAATAGCCCTTGTTCTTATCCACGCACCAGAGGAAAATCATGGCAACCGCCATGAATACGGTTTCTTCTCCTGCCCGGGTGATAAGGCCGATGATCGTATCAAGCAGCGGCGTGCGCAGTTCGGCAATAGCGCGGAGGATTTGCATATTGAATTCAAGAAAACCCATGTCGCAGTTCTCCTTATTATAATTGTCCCCAGTATACAGGAAAGCTGCGCCCTTTGCAAATTTTTCTTATATTTTTCGTATTTTTAATAGAAAAAGGCGGCAAAAGCCGCCTTTTCGCTCTTTTTCAATGTAGTTCGCTGCCGCCCCACTCTACCACCGTGAAGCCTGTGCGCTCAAAAGGTGCAAACTCCTGCGGCTCGATTATTCGTTAAACGAAGTGAGGCGGTAAAATGCTTCACTTAAAGGTCACTTTCCTCTTCGCGGCGCTTTTTCTCCCGCCGCCAATCCCGCCATGTACGGATATTGCCCAAAAGGAACGCCGCAATGCAGCCAATGATAAGCAAAAAGAAAAACACCCGGTCTAAAACCTTGATTTCGCTCGTTCCCACGACCCAGGCAACATGTATCAACAGTGCGATAAACACCGCGCTGATAGTGCTCATGCAGACGAGCGAGGGCAGTTGGATACGCCACCAAAGCTTAGGTCTTTTCCGTTTCAACCACGGGTCGCCCACAAGGATCACCGCCGCCGCAAACCAGAACCAGTATTCCTTCAGAAAGTCCATGCGCGCTCCTTCCTCAAATCCGTTTGCATCCGGCAATCAGCTTTTTGTAGACATTTTCCACCATCCACGGCTCCGTGGAGCGGCACAGCGCCTCGTCAAAGCTCCACCAGCGGACGGCGGAGTTTTCCTCCTCCCGCACACACAGGATTTCGTCTTCCCCGACCTCCACAAGATAGGTGAGGTTAAAATGGAGATGCCCCGGCACCCAAAGGCCGTGTTTCATATGTCCGCGCACCGAGAGGGTTTCGAGACTGAAGACACCTTCTCCAAGCAGGCGCGGCGCCTTGACCCCCGTTTCTTCCTTCAGCTCCCGCAGAGCTACGGCGCGAAGATCCTCTTCGCCGTCCGCATGACCGCCGACCCAGGACCAGGAATCGTAAAGCTTATGGTAGACCATGATCGTTTTGCTTCGCGCGGGGTTTACCGTCCAGACAGAAGCGGTGAAATGTCCCAATTCATTCTCGCGGCAAAGGCAGTCACCGTACTGTGCGGCAAAGCGCAGCATCTGCTGTCGATCCCGCAGTTCCTGTTCGTTCGTCGGGATGTAATTTTTCAACTCCTCCAGAAACTGCACGGTCTTGCCCCCTTTGCGTGTTTTTTATCATTTTATCATACAACACCACAGGTCGCAACAAGCAATGCGGAACGCTGACATGCCGAAAAACATTGAAAATTCCCCCTTGCAAGTTGCTTTT
>JAFQLA010000234.1 GCA_017396725.1 Oscillospiraceae bacterium | reverse complement strand
GCCGTAGGGGCAGCGGATGAGAGTGGGCGTCACCCCGGTGAGGGCGGCGATCGATTCATTTGCTTTGCGGCAATCGGCGATGATCTCCTCGGTGGAGAGGGAATTGTAGTGATCGTGGTGGGCGGAGTGGCTCATGATCTCATGGCCCGCGTCATGAAGGGCCTTTACGGATTCGGGATATTTCTCTGCCCAATCCCCTACCACGAAGAAGGTGGTTTTCACATCGTAGTCATTTAAGATTTTGATGAGAAGCGCCGTGTCCTCGTTGCCCCATGCGGCGTCAAAGCTGATGGCACAGCGCTTTTCGCTGCAGTCCACACAGTAGATGGGCAGCTGGCGGTCGGTGGCCGCGGCGCTGACGGCGGCATAGGGGAGATTTACGGCGGTGAAGATGGCTGCCGCTCCCAGAAGGCAGGTGAGGACGATAAGCGTCCTGCGGCGCAGAAGAAGAATTTTGGCGGGTCTGAGCCCGGAAAAGATACGCATAGAGCGCCTCCTTTGCTTTTTCCACCACTCTATGCCCGCGGAAAGAAAAATATGAAAACCGCCCATGGATGGACGGTTTTCTTTGGCTTATCGCATGGCCTCCAGCTTGAAGGCGATATTCAGCTCCACCGAGATATCCACATCGTCGATATCCAGCTGCAGGATCTCTTTGATGCGGTTGATGCGGTAGGAGATGGTATTGTAGTGGGCGAACATGCGGTTGGCGGTGGCGCGGGTATTGTGGTTGGAGGCGAGATAGACCCGCAGCGTGCGCACAAGGTCGCTGTGGTGCTGGGCGTCATACTCCCGCAGCGGAGCGAGATAACGCTCGCGGAAATGATGCACATCGGCGCTTTCGGCAGGAAGCAGAGCCAGCAGAGAATAGATGCCCAGGTTCTCACGGAAGATGAAGGGGTCCTGAATGCCGCACTGCTGGCTGATGAAAAGAAGCTTTTTGGTCTCCTCGTAAGCCTCCGGCACCGCCAGCGGGGGCTGCACGGAGCTGACGCAGATGCTGAGGGATTCAGCCCGCAGCAGCTTTTCCAACCGGTGCAGCAGGGCGGAGAAATAGGGGGGCACGCGGCCGGGGCTCAAAGGATCGTCCAGCAGGAAGATGAGGTGCTCATCAAAGAAGGTGAAGAGGATGTTGGCCTCCGTCTCCTTCACCGCGCGGCGCACGGCGCTGATGTGATGGTCGATCTGGGCCTCATCCTGCGCTTCTTCCGGCAGGCGGAGAATGGCCACCTGATACCGGCTTTGCCGCTGGAAATTATAGTCGGAGTTGGCGGCGGCCAGCAGAATGTCCGTCTCGGTTTTGAGATTGCCCAGCAGCCAGTCCTGCGCGAACTGGTTTTTGTACTTTCGCTGGATCTTGTGGATGGTGGAGCTGTTGCGGATCTCCACGGCCAGCATGCGGCTGATGCGGCTGATGGAGGTGTTGTCCAGCTCGGAAATGGGGCCGTTGATACCGCAGATGATGATGAGAGAGGACTGCAGCGCGCCGGTATTGATGGGGAAGATAGAAAGAGGGCAGCTGTGTCCGTCCAGCTCCAGCGTGGGATCGCTTTGCACCGCGCAGCGGCGGAAATGTTGGGCGAGATCGAAAGCAAAACCGCGGAAACGGTCAGCGGTTTTGACGGTGGTGATCATTTCGTTGCTGTCATCCAGCAAAATCACGGCGTTGCCCAACAGGTCTTCCAGCGTTTCGAGAATGTGCTTGAGACCCAGATTGTCGCTGACGGCATCCAGAAAGGACTCAATGCGGTTTTGCACCGTGCGGTGGGAGAGGGTCTCCATATTGAAGATGGCCTCGGAGACGGCGATGGAAACATTGGAGAAAATGCAGTCGGCCGGCAGGCGGATAATGGGGAAGGCGAGCGCGTCAGATAGCTGCAAAATGGACTGCGGCATCTCGGACTGCTGCATCTTCAGGCACAGCGCCGCCACCCCGGCTTCTTTGAGCAGAGGGATCTGCTCTTCCAGACCGGAAAAATCGTTGCGGAAAAGGAAGCCTGAGGTCAAAAGCACATCGCCGGGCTCCGTCCAGCGCAGAAGGTCGCGGTTGTCGCTGACGGAAATGCGGCGCACCCGCGCTTCCAGCCCCGCGCCGCCCGCAAGCAGGGCGCAGCCCTCCAGAGCGTGGAGCTCGGTGAGATCGCGGCAGGAGAAGTATTCCTTTTTGGTCATGGGCAGACCTCCTCTTTGTGATGCATTCACAATCTGCAGGGAGAAAAACAGGAAAAAGTCATCCCGCACTCTCCCTGAAAGTGATTATAGAGGGCGGCGGAGAAAAAAGCAACTGCGCTGAAGAAGAAAATCGTGAGCCGCAGCGGCGGAAAAGACGGTCAAAAGCCGCCAAATCCGGTCTGCGGGACGGGAAAAAGCGGGGGATTTACGGCGAAAAACCGCTATTTGTGAACAACACACAAAAGAAGGCATGGGATTTTAGCAACAAATGCCGTAGAAATTTTTTCGCCGCGGATATACAATAAAACT
>JAFQLA010000233.1 GCA_017396725.1 Oscillospiraceae bacterium | reverse complement strand
TGAGAAATTTTCAGGGGATGGAGAAAAACCGTTTGCCGTTTGCCGTGGTGGCGGCGATAACTTCCTCCGTGGAAAGGCCTTTGATCTCCGCGATCTTCTGCGCCATGAAATAGGTGTAGTCGCTTTGGTTGCGCTTGCCGCGATGGGGAACAGGGGCCATATAGGGCGCGTCGGTTTCGATCATGAGACTTTCCAGCGGGATCACCTCCACCGCCTCCGCCGCGCGGCGGGCGTTTTTGAAGGTGACCACTCCCGTGAAGGAGATCATGTAACCGCATTTTAAGATCTCTTTGGCAAATTCCGCAGAGCCGGAATAGCAGTGGAACACGCCTTTTACCTTGGGAAACTCTTTCACGATGGCAAGGGCGTCGGCATGGGCCTCCCGCTCGTGGATGATGACGGGGAGCTGCAGCTCCTCCGCCAGCGCCATCTGCGCGCGGAAGACTTCCTCCTGCAGCTCCTTGGGCGGGTTTTCCGGCCAGTAGTAGTCAAGGCCGATCTCACCGATGGCCTTCACCTTGGGGTGCTTTGCCATTTGGCGCAGCTCCTCTAAGTGACTTGGCTCATAGGGGGCGCAGTTTTCGGGGTGGTAGCCCACGGCGGCATAGAGGAACGGGTACTGTTCCGCCAGCGCCACCGCGGCGCGGGATGAGGGAAGATCGCAGCCGGGGTTCATAATGAGCTCCACACCCAGCGAGGGAAGGGAAGCGAGGAGGGCGTGGCGATCTTCATCAAACTGCTCGGCATCGTAATGCGCATGGGTATCAAAAAGCATGGCCGCAGCCTCCTTTCTACATTTCTTTGCTCCTATTTGCTGCCGCAGCAGCAAATAAATTTCAATCATTTTTCCCGGCGACATGCGCGGCGGGAAAAATACTTCTCGCGGAGCGCGCGTGCGAATGAAATGAGTGCGCAAGCGAAGTGTATCTTTCTCAAAGTGGATGCCGCGCAAAGCGGCATCCGCTTTGAAGTGTTAGCAAAGCTTTGCGCCTGCGGGGATCGCGTCGGAAACCATAACAAGGTTCAGCTTTTCTTCGCCCTTTTCGGTGTGAACGGCGGAGAGCAGCATGCCGCAGCTTTCCTGACCCATCATCTTGCGGGGAGGCAGGTTCACGATGGCAACGAGAGTCTTGCCCACGAGTTCTTCAGGCTTGTACCACTTGGCAATGCCGCTGAGGATCTGGCGGTCGGTGCCGGTACCGTCATCCAGGATGAACTTCAAAAGCTTTTCGCTCTTCTTCACATTTTCGCAGCTCTTTACCTTCACAGCGCGGAAGTCGCTCTTGCAGAAGGTGTCAAAGTCCACATTTTCGCTTGCCAGAGGCTCGGTCTCGATAGCGGGGAGAGCCGCTTTCTTGGCCTTTTCCTGCAGTTCGGCAAGCTCGGCCAGAGCCTTTTCGGCATCCAGACGGGGGAAGATGGCATCTCCCTTGGAAACGGCGGTGTCGGCTGCAAGGCCGCCCCACTTGCCGGCGCTTTCCCACTCGGTGATGTCGCCTGCGGCGCCGATCTGGGCAAAGATCTTTTCGCAGGAAGCGGGCATGAAGGGACGCAGCAGCACGGTGCAGATGCGGATGGTTTCCAGCAAATTGTAGAGAACGGCAGCAAGGCGGGCGCCGTTGGCTTCCATATCCTTGGCAAGGGCCCAGGGCGCGGTCTCATCGATATACTTGTTGGCGCGCTGGATGCACTTGAAGATCTCTTCCAGTGCGTTCTGGAACTGGTAAGCTTCCATTTCCTTTTCATAGCGCTCACGCAGGGTGGAGACCATGATCTTGAGATCGCAGTCCAGCTTGTCGTCTGCGCGTTCGGGCACGAGGTTGGCGCCGAAATACTTGCCCACCATGGCGGTGG
>JAFQLA010000232.1 GCA_017396725.1 Oscillospiraceae bacterium | reverse complement strand
GAAAGACTGCCCGGAGCACCCGCCTTTTTTTCAAGAGTCTCGCCGCTTTTCGGATCTGTCCTTTCCGCGGCTTGGCAGGTAAAAACGCACAGCAGAATCTCCCACCGCAAATCACCCTCTCCTCGCAGCGCACACGGCGGCAGTCAGAAGAAAAAAACAAAAATCCTATCACAAAAAATCACCCTCTCCATCATACGGAGAGGATGATCGATTCATGCTTTTATGCCGTGCTGGAAAGGGTATAACCGCTAAGGTAACCCATGGCAGGCTCTGCGCCGTGGCTCAAAGGATTGATGATCACACCGTTTTCCTTGATCTCAAAATGGAGATGCGGGCCGGTGGATCTGCCGGTATTGCCGGTAATGCCGATTACGGTACCCTGAGTCACATACTGACCAACGCTGACGCTGCGGCTGCTCATGTGAGCATAGAGCGTAGTGTTGCCGGTGCCGTGGGAAATGACCACATAGTTGCCGTAGGAGTCGGAGTACTTGGAAACGATAACCGTGCCGGACTTGGAGGCATAAATGGGGCTGGTGTAACCCACGCGACCGATGTCCGTACCCTTATGGTTGGTGGAACCTACACCGCCGGGGGAATTTCGACCGCCTACGGTGGAGGTAATATAGCGGCTGTCAACCGGCCAGATATAGCCGCCGGGATTGCTCTCGGTGGATTCGCCGCGGGCAGCCTGCTCAGCTGCCAGCTTGGCAGCCAACTCGTCAGCTTCTTTACGGAGCTTTTCCTGCTCGGCTTCGGCTTCGGCGATCATCGCCTCAAAAGCGGCTTCGTCCGCCTTCAGGGCATTGAAAACCTCGATAGCCTCGGCGCGCTTGGCTTCCAGCTCGCTCTGACGGGCTTCCAGTTCGGCTTTTGCCGCTTCTTCTTCAGCAAGCTGCGTCTCCTGCTCTGCCTTCTTCGCCGCGATCTCTTCCTGCAGCACCCGCAGACCATTGATCACCTGCTGATCGGAATGCATGACCTCATTGATGAAGTCCAATCGGCTCAGAAGATCGGTAAAGCTGGTAGCCTTGAAAAGGACCGACCAATAGCTGATGGTACCGCGCTCTTCCATCGCGCGGACATGGGAACAGAAAAGAGCATACTGCTCCGCTTCCCGCGCTTCAGCGGCAGCAAGATCCGCTTCCGTCTGGGCGAGCAGCGCTTCATAGCCCGCGATGATCTCTTCCGCAGCAGCTACTTCTTCCGCGATCACGGCACACTGCTCATCCAGCAGCAGTTTCTTTTCCGCTGCCGCAGCCAAATCATCCGCCATGGCATCCAGCTGTGCCTGCAGTTCTTTCTTTTCTTCCGCTTTATCGGCAGCTTCGTCTTTGAGCTTATCGATATCTGCCTGCGTCACAGCAGAGGCAGGCAGCGCATCGGCGCCCAGCAGCAGTACGCAAAGCACCAGAACAGCAAGGCGGCTGAACCATTTTTTCTTTCTCATAGTGCCTCCTTGATCTTAAACACGAAGGAATCTGCGAATAGCGGACAAGCTGCCGCAAACACCTACCAGAATGCCTGCCAGCGCGAATACACCTGCCACCGGCAGCCAAATAGCTTCAAATTCAACCAGCGTTACCAGCTGCAGCGCGCTGGAACTGTTAACGCCCTTCACCATAGCCGCATACAAAAGCCATTGCAGCACAAAGGCGACACCTGCGCTGAGCACACCGATGAGCAGACCTTCATACACGAAGGGCCAGCGGATAAAACCGTTGGTCGCACCCACCATCTTCATGATGGCGATCTCTTCACGGCGGTCAAAGGTGGTGAGCTTGATGGTGTTGGAAATAATAAACATGGATACGATAAAGAGGATGGCAATGAGCGCAACGCAGACAACACTTGCAATATTTCGCACAGCCACAAATCCGTTCGCCACCTCTTCATAGGCGTTGATATCAGCGATATGCTCCACCTGACGGATAGCCGCCGCCGTCTCACCCACCAGTTCAAGATCGGATACCTGAACGGCAAAACGGTGGCGGAAGATGGCAGGATCCAGATCCTGGAACATTTCCTCATCGGCGTATTCGGCAGAATAGGCCGCACCTGCTTCCTCACGGGAAATGAAACGCGCCCCCGTCACATTGGGAACTGCCAGAATAGCGCTTTCCAGATTTCTTGCTTCTGTTTCGCTGAGAGATTCATCCACAAAGGCGAGGATCTCATTGTCCTGCTCCAGATCCTTCAAAAGAGCATCCGCATTCAGGGCTACCAGAGAGAAGGTGCCCATGATCAGAAGGCAGGCCACTGTCACGCCGATAGAGGCGAAGGACATGAAGCCGTGGGTAAACATATTGTTGATGCCTTCTTTAAAGAAATAGCCGAAATTATGTCTTCTTTTCATCGTGCCGCCTTCCCTCCGTATGCGCCAATCGCGTCACTTACCACTCTGCCCTCTTCCAGCATGATCACGCGCTTGGAGAAGCGATCCACCAGGTCGCGCTCATGGGTCACTACCACCACCGTGGTACCCAGTTCATTGATGCGCTCAAGAAGCATCATGGTCTCAAGACTGCGGACAGGGTCAAGGTTACCGGTAGGCTCGTCGGCAATAATGGTGGAAGGGTTATTCACCAGTGCACGGGCCACAGCAACACGCTGCTGCTCACCGCCGGAGAGCTCATCCGGATAGCGGTCTTCCTTGCCGGTAAGATCCACCAGATCCAGCACATAGGGAATGCGCGCTTTGATCTCCTTGGGTGTTGCGCCTACACAGCGCATGGCAAAGGCAAGGTTATCATACACGGTCTTCTTGGCAATCAGGCGGAAATCCTGGAAGATAACGCCCACCGTGCGCCGCATCAGAGGGATCTGACGGGCGGAAATATTGTTGAGATTGTAGCCGTTGACCATAGCTCGGCCGGCAGAGGGAAATACCTCAGCCGTCAAAATCTTGATCAGCGTAGACTTACCGGAGCCGGAAGGGCCCACAATAAAAGCAAATTCACCGTCTTCAATGGTGAGAGTCAGGCCCCGGGCTGCCGCCGTGCCGTTCTCGTATACCATTTCGACGTCTTTCAATCGAATCATAATTACCTCACCTTTCGGTATCTGTCCGTATCCAAAAAACTGCCGCAGCATGTTTACGCAATATACTGCACCCAGTCTACATAACTTACCCAAATATTGTAACAAAAGTTACAACACCATGCAACATGAAAAGAGAAAATATCACAAATTTCTTGCCTTTTCCCTTTCCTTTTTCTGCTAATTTCGCCTTTATTTTACAAGACGCATTTTGGACGGAAAAATAACAGAAAAAGTTCCCTCCTGTCCTGCAAAAACCGCTGCCTTTTCCCAACAAAAAACCCGCGCGGCAAGCCACGCGGGTTTTCTTATTCATCTTTATGCGTCGATACCGCGGGAAGAGAGATACTTCTTGACCATCAAGGCTACCTTGAAGGTAATGGCATCGTCAAATTCACGCAGGTCAAGGCCCGTGATCTTCTTGATCTTTTCCAGGCGGTAAACCAGAGTATTGCGGTGTACAAACAGCTTGCGGGCCGTTTCAGACACATTGAGGTTGTTTTCAAAGAAGTTGTGGATGGTGAAAAGCGTTTCCTGATCCAGCGCGTCAATAGGGTTCTTCTTGAAAACTTCCTGCAGGAACATTTCGCAAAGGGTGGTGGGCAGATGATAGATCAGGCGGCCGATACCAAGGTTTTCATAGTTGATCACATACTTTTCCGTGTCAAAAACCTTGCCCACTTCAATGGCGATCTGTGCTTCCTTATAGGATTTTGCCAGCTCGTGCAGATGCATTGCCACCGTGCCGATACCCACAACGGCACTGTCCTCACCGCTGCGAAGACCTTCTTCGATCTTCTGCGCGATCTTGTTAAGTTCCTTGCCGGCAGTATTATCAGGCAGCTGGTGGATCAGCGCCACATCACCGTCGCCAACGCTGAGAACAAAGTCATTCTGGCGGTCGGGGAACAGGCTCTGCACCACATCCACCTGAATAGGTTCGCCCTTTTTCAAAGAGCGGATCACAAATACACCGCGGGCCACATCTTCTGCCACGCGCAGTTCCTTGGCACGGATATAAATGTCACCCAGCATGATATTGTCGGAAATAATATTTTTGATAAACGCGCCGCGGTCATGCTTTTCTTCATAATAGACCTTTGCGGCATTGAGAGAAACCGTAGCCATGGAGCAAACGGTTCTGCTGATCTCGTCTTCACCTACAGCGAATGCTGCGCAGTCGAAGGAATTGCCCCAGCCGGAAAGTGCCTTGAAAGCCTTGCCGTCAAAGGTAACTACCTGATCTTCCGCCTGCTGGATCACAGAAATTGCTTCGCTCCACTTCTGGCCGATCACGGACAGCTCACTGCAGGCAACAACGATCCCTTCTTCATCAATTACGCCGATGATACGATCCGTATTCTCCTTAAGTTGTAAAACCACATTCTGGAAAATTCTACCCGACATGGCTATCCTCCTAACCTGACTTCACACAGTTTCTTTGTGCAATATGCCTATAGTGTCATTATAAGGTTCCATATCGAATTTTGCAAGATATTTTTTATCTTTTCCACAAAAAAACTGAAAACTTTTGTCTATTTTTTCGAATTTTCTTTGTTAGACAAATGTTTTTTCAGATTTTCAAGTTCGGTTTTTTCCAAAAATCTCCAATTTCCTTTTTCCAAAGTCTCATCTAAGGTCAAATTGCCCATGGATAAACGTTTGAGATATTTGACGGGTTTTCCGCAGGCAGCCAGCATTCTCTTCACCTGATGGAACTTTCCTTCCCGCAGTGTTACAAGAACCCGGCTCTCCTCTCCCGCTTCCAAAATCTCCAGGCCTGCCGGCATGCAGCGAAGGCCGTCTCCCAGTTCCATCCCGGCGGCAAAAGCATCACAATCTGCTTTTACAACGCAGCCATCTGTCACCGCCAGATACACTTTATCCACATGGTGGCGGGGTGAAAGGAGTTCATGAGCAAGGGCTCCGTCATTAGTCAAAAGAAGCAGACCTTCCGTGTCCTTATCCAGTCGCCCCACAGGGAAGAGTTCCTGCTTCTGAAGCTCCGGAGGCAGCAGATCCAGCACCGTCTTCTCCCTCTTATCTTCCGTGGCAGAGAGTATCCCCGCAGGCTTATGGAGCATCACATAGGTGAATTCCTCATAGCAAACCGCTTTTCCGTCCAGTAAAACCGTTTCCGTTTCGGGATCGAATTTTTCCTCCGCACTGCGCACCGCAACACCGTTCACTGTAATACGGCCCTGCTTTGCATACAGTTTCACCTCTTTGCGGGATGCAATACCCGTAGAAGCGATCCACTTATCCAACCGAATTTTTGCCATGATCCCACCTCGTTTCGTTTTCCTTATCATAGCATAAATCTGCCTGAAAATGAATATATCTTCAACGAATCACCCTATTTACAGGAGGCGCCTATGCTGATCGTCACCGCCAAGCTCTCCCGCAAAAAGCTCATTCTCTGCATCACTATGCTAATTGCCTTGATTCTGGGCCTGATCCTACTGTTTTCCGGCTCTCAAAAAGCAGAAGAACCGCCAAGTTCGCCTTTTGAGAACATCGCAACCAACGAAGCGCGCCTGGCTCTATTGGCAGAGTGCGGCTGCGAGGCATTGCCGGAACCTGTCACAACGTTGGACCTGCAGCTCCCTTCCCCGCTGGATGAGCGCTATGCCGCCTATAACCAGCTGCAGATACCGCAAGGCTTCGATCTCGTTCCCTACTGCGGAAAACAGCTGACCCGCTATACCTATACCATCACCAACCACGCATCTTCTTCACAAGGGGTACAGGCAAATCTCTACTTCTGTGAAAACACCCTTGTGGCGGCAGATCTCTTCTGCGCGGGAGAAAACGGTTTTATCGCGCCGCTTTTCGCAAAATAAAAAAAGACTGCTGCGGATGCAGCAGTCTTTTTTATAAATCAGTACAGATTATTCAGCGATGTCGATAACAACGCCGGAACCAACGGTACGGCCGCCTTCACGGATAGCGAAGCGGAGACCCTTTTCGATAGCGATGGGGGTGATCAGCTCAACGTTCATGTCAACGTTGTCGCCGGGCATGCACATTTCAACGCCTTCGGGAAGGGTGATAACGCCGGTAACGTCAGTGGTACGGAAATAGAACTGAGGACGATAGTTGTTGAAGAAGGGGGTGTGACGGCCGCCTTCGTCCTTGCTCAGAACGTAAACCTGACCAACGAACTTGGTGTGGGGATGAATGCTGT
>JAFQLA010000231.1 GCA_017396725.1 Oscillospiraceae bacterium | reverse complement strand
TGCCGGGAGCGTCGGCTACATAGGTGCGGCGAAGCTTTTTGTCACGGCCCAGAAGGTCGGTCATGTCCCCCTGCTTTTGGGCGGGGGTGCCGCGGACTACCGCTAAGTATTCTTTCTCAAAGGTGCGGTTTTCCACCTGAGCGGAAAGGAGAGAGGCGGCTTTCACCGAGCGGGCCAGCACCATAAGGCCCCCTACCACCTGATCGAGGCGGTGCACCGTGCGCACGCAGGCGCGCTCATCCCCCAATTCCTTGCGGATGAGGGAGGGGAGTCCTCCTTCTTCATCGGTGGAGAGGATGCCGGCGGGTTTCACGCAGACGATCACCCGCTTATCGAGATACAGAATTTCCATGTCCTGCTCCTCAGATCACAGCCCGGGTGTGCTCGCAAATCTCGTTGATGCGCTTTTGCAGAATTTTGAGATCCACAAAGGTTTCGGGACGGCGGGACTCATCCCGCAAAAGGGCGGCGGGGTGGTAGATGGCCATTATTTCGATGCCGTCTTTTTTAAACCACATGCCGTGTTCCTGGGTGATCTTGAAGTCGGGCTTGATGATCTCTCCTGCGGCCACACGGCCGAGGCAGACGATGATCTTGGGCTGAAGGAGAGCCAACTGACGGCGGAGATAGTCCATGCAGGCGTCCTTTTCCACATTGAGGGGGTCTCTGTTTTCGGGAGGACGGCACTTGACGCTGTTGGTGATGAATATATCGCTGCGGGAAAGGCCGATCATTTTCAGCATGTCGTCCAGCAGCGCGCCGGCCTTGCCCACAAAGGGCAGACCCTGCTCATCCTCGTTGGCGCCGGGGCCTTCACCGATGAAAAGAACCTCTGCCGTTTCGCTGCCGTCCCCAAAGACTACATGCTTGCGGGTTTTGGCAAGGCCGCATTTTTGGCAGGTGAGGCACTCCGCGCGGAGTGCATTCCAACTGTCCATATATAAGCAACTCCTTTTCTATTGCCTGAAGTATATCACAATTTGCTTTTTCTGACAACCTGTTTTCAAGGGCGGGAAAGGGGATGCGCCGCATCCCCTTTTGTTTTATTCCATATGTGCTTTGAGCCAGGCGAGGATATCCTCATAAACCTCATCGCGGCATGCTTCGTTGAGGATCTCGTGGCGCAGCTCGGGATAGATCTTCAGCTGCAGATCCCGCACGCCCGCCTTCCGGAAGGAGGCGTATGCTTTCTGCACGCCCTTGCCCATATCGCCTACGGGGTCTTTGCCGCCGGAGATGAAGAGGATGGGGGTGTGGATATTCATCTTTTCCACATTGGATTGCTTACCGATAAAGGAAATGCCGCCCAGCATATCGTGGAAAAGACCCACGGAAGCGCCGCCGCCGCAGAGGGGATCGGCAATGTAGCGGTCCACATTTTCCTCGTTGATGCTGAGCCAGTCGAACTCCGTGCGATTGGGGGCAAAAGCCTTGTTGTAGGAGCCGAAGGCAAGGTTGTTGACGGCGGGGGAATAATTATCCCAGCCCACCTTTTTGGCCTGCAGCTTGGCAACGGCGCGGCCTGCGGCAGCAATGGCGGCGGGAGTCTGACCTGTGCCCATGACGATAGAGCCGCTGAGCACGCCGGGATAGCGGATGAGGAAGGTGCGGGCCAGGAAAGAGCCCATGGAGTGGCCCATGAGGAAATAAGGGACATCGGGATGGGTCTTGTGGGTGAGGGAATGGAGGGTGTACATATCGTCCACCGCGTTTTCCCAACCGTTTTCCGCACCGAAGTAGAGGGGGTTCTGCCCTTCGGCGTGAGACTTGCCGTGGCCCATGTGATCATTTGCCACTACGGCAAAGCTCTGCGCGGTGAGATATTCGGCAAAGGGTGCGTAGCGCTCCGCATATTCGGCGATGCCGTGGGCGATCTGCAAAACGGCCTTTACCTCGCCGCTGTCCGGCAGCCATTCCACAGCGTGGATCTGAGAGATACCGTCCGTTCCGGGGAAGAAAAATTCACGAAACTGTGCCATAAGCGAGCCTCCTTTTTGATTCTTTTATCAGCATAGCACATTTTGGATAAAATGGAAAGAGAATCAGCTTTTGCAAAAAACTTGCGTTGAAATGCGTTTTGTTGTATACTAAACAAAATACCATAGTTGAAAGGAGAACTTTACCATGGCATTTTTAGACGAACTGGCAAAGAAAACTCAGGATGTGGCAGCCGTAGCCGGTGAAAAGGTGAAGGTAGCCTATGAGGTGGTCAGCGAAAAGGCTAAGACCGCTGCCGAGATCGCAAAGATCAATCTTACCATCGCGGGCGAACAGCGTGAGATCATCAAGAACTACAAGGTCATCGGCGAATGGTTTACCTCCGAATATGAAGGCGAGCTGCCCGAGGCTATTGCAGATGTTGTGCAGGCTGTGAAGGAATCCAAGGCAAAGATCGCCGAACTGGAAGCCAGCAAGCCCCCCAAGGAAGTGGCTGTGGAAGAAGAGTGCGAAGAAGCAGGTAAGGCCTGCTCCGTTTGCGGCACGGTGGCTGACAGCAAGTTCTGCCCCCAGTGCGGCGCACCCATGGATGAATAAGTTGCAATAAAAAAACGAGGTGGTTAGGCGGCGTTCCATAGGGATTTATCCGGTTTTGCCCGGATCTTTTCCCCCGCAGGTATCCCATTCGTCCTTGAAAGACTTTAAAGTATTCCTGCGTCCTCATGGAAC